>JAWXUT010000052.1:0-11564 GCA_044426075.1 Bacillota bacterium | reverse complement strand
TACAATCTATATGCATTGCGTTTTGCCATTTGTTCCACGATTGAACAAACTATAAATTAAAAATCCACAATTATTCATTATTCAATATCGTAAACTGTCCACAAAACGGGGGTGCCTGCTGATTTACATTTTTATATGTGTCCATTTTTGTGGTCACAGTTCATTCCACACTTCTTCACTATTCACTATTACTTATTACTTCAACCCAACGGGTTCGCGGGCGTCAGAGGACTAACGCACCCTACAATCTTATGATTTATCCGTGGCATAAACAACGGCGTTTTATATAATTTTATCCTCACTTCTTCACTCTTCACTCTTCACTCAACCCGCTTGCGGGTTCGCGGGCGTCAGAGGACTACCACCCTACGATTATATGATTTATCCGTAGCGTAAACAACGGCGTTTATAATTTTTCATTTTTAATTTTTCATTTAATTAAAGTTAAAACAATAATATATCGTAACCAAAACAATAAAAGACACATATAATAGGGCAAAAGGAGGATTATGCCACTAGATTATATGGAAAATTTAGCAAGAGAGTACAACAAAAGTTTGCAAGGCAGCGATGATTTATCGATATTAATTGACTGCAAAGAGATAATAATTAGGCAAATAGAGTTGTTATCCGTGTTCTACGCGTCAAACGCAAACCAAGCCGAGGTGTTGTCTTATGTTCGAAGCTTAAAAGAAACCGCACTTCAGCTAATACAAACGCTAATTGCACGCATTGAAGTGCCAAAACCACGCGCAATAACATCAATAAGATATCCGCAAAGCAAAATAATGCCAGCTATTATCAAACTAGAAATCGAATTGTTCACAAATTTAGACATACTTTTGCAAAACGGCGGAGATGTAGTTCATCTAATAGAAAATGAAGACAGATTTGCTGCATTTTTAGGTTTATTGTAAAGAAAACGGCCATCTCTATTGACAACAGCGCATAAGTATATTACAATTTAAGAAAACAAGCGGAGGATACTATGCAAAACAGAATTACAAAAGCGGGAAAACTGCTTAAAAGTGACGGTACGCTTGCTCAACGCGGATACGCAACTGAGTTGCTGTTGCAATACGAGCGGTCTGCGATTAAAGCCAAAAAGTTTAAAATTAAAGAATGGGACTATTATTATATAGGAAACAAAGATTATGGCGTTGCCCTAACTGTAGCAGACAATAGCTATTTAGGAATGATGGGGCTATCCCTCTTAGATTTTAGAAAGCCATTTGACCATACAAGTTCTGAGATTGTTCCATTTACAAACGGTTCATTAAAAATGCCCGCAACATCTGTAGTAGGGGATATAGCTTACAAAAATAAAAAGATAGATATATCCTTTACTAACGACGGAAAAACAAGGCGCTTGACCGCAAAACACGCAAACTTTTTTGAAGGTAAACCACTTGAAATTGACATAACGCTAACCGATGTGCCACAGCAATCAATTGTAATTGCAACCCCTTTTGAGGGCGCGCCAACAGCGTTTTATTACAACCAAAAAATCAACTGTATGTCTGCCGTTGGCTACTGCAAATTTGGAGATGAAGAATATATTTTCAATGCAGAAAATGGAAGTTTGGGTACCCTAGATTGGGGTAGAGGGGTATGGACTTACAAAAATACGTGGTATTGGGGTTCATTATCAACTGTAATAGATGGGCATAAATTCGGCTTTAATATTGGTTATGGATTTGGGGATACAACAGCGGCTTCCGAAAACGTTTTGTTCTATGACGGCAAGCACCACAAGCTAAATGAAGTAACCTTTAATATTCCTAAAAAGGGTAGCGATTATGACTATATGTCACCTTGGACTTTTGAGTCAGACGATAACAGATTGAATATGACTTTTACGCCATTAGTAGACCGATTTTCTGACACCAATGTGGGCTTAATTCGCAGCTGTCAGCACCAAGTTTTTGGCGAGTTTAGCGGGCACGCAATATTAGATGACGGCACTGTAATTGACCTCAACAAAGAAGTTGGTTTTGCCGAACGCGTCACTAATAAGTGGTAATAATATTTACTTTGCGGTAATTGTGTTGACATATTTTGCAACTAGTAATATAATGGTATGTGGTTAATAGGAGAGGTTTAATATGTCAAATGAAGAAGCTGTAAAAGAGAGTTATAAAGAATACGATTTGCCGTATTATACAAGAAAAGAGGAGATTTTAAACATAATTTCACACGGTATTGGTGTGCCTCTTACAATAATTGTGCTAGCCTTTTTGTTGGTGCACTCTAGCAATTGGCTTTCAGTTATAGCATCTATTACAGCTTGCTTTTCTGGAATGCTTGTTTTTGGGGTTTCTGCAATTTATCACGCACAAACAAATCCAAAGAAAAAGCACTTTTGGCGTTGTATTGATCACGGCGACATCAGTTTTTTGTGTTTAGGTTGTGGCGTGCCTGTTGCGCTATGCGTTAACACCAGCATTTTTAGTTGCTTATCGGTAGGCGTTTGCTTAATTATTTGCGTTGTGTGCATACTTTTATGCCAATTTAATTTAAAAAGATATTCAACCACGTGTTTTATATTGGATTTTGTTATTGGATTTTTGATTTTTCTACCTATTATAATCAATGTTGCATATATTCCGCTGGAAACACAGATTCTTTTGTTTGGTGGGGTAGGATTATGTATAATTGGTTCTGTTTTGTACACATTTAATATAAAATACATTCACACAATATTCCATGTATTCACTTTAGTTGGACCAATTATGGCATTTGTGGGCGCGTATTTTGTCGTTTAATTTGCAACTGTAAGCACAATATTAAAGAAAAGGCTTGCCATTTTTTAATTGTAATAGTATAATGCTAAAATAGGAAGTATATATGATAGCTAAAATAAAAGAAAAGTTGACATATTATCAAATGATCGCAATAGCATACGTTTTTATCATCGCGATAGGTACGTTTTTACTTGCTATGCCTATTTCTAGCAATTCTGGCACATTCACATCATTTATAGATAGTCTTTTTACTGCAACATCAGCAACTTGTGTTACTGGTCTTGTTGTGTTTGACACTTACACACATTGGTCTATATTTGGGCAAATTGTAATACTAATTTTAATTCAAATTGGCGGTATCGGGTTTATGACTATAATGACTCGTATTGCCATTTTTTTGCGTGGGCAACTAAGTCTTACCCAAAAAACACTATTTGCGCAAAGCACAGGAAACATCGGTATTGGTGGTACACCAAAACTTATCAAGCAAGTTGTTGTAGGAACACTCGCCTTTGAAGGTGCGGGAGCACTACTATTATGCACAAGCTTCATACCCGCTTTTGGCTGGGGTAAAGGCATATATTACTCAATTTTTCACAGTGTTTCGGCTTTTTGCAACGCGGGGTTTGATCTTATGGGAGTTTATGGTGAGTTCAGCTCTCTAACCGCATTTGTCGATGATCCTATAGTTGTAATCACAATAGTTGCACTAATTATAATAGGCGGACTGGGCTTTTTGGTTTGGTCGGACTTACTTAACTGCAAATGCAAGTGGAAATCACTAACCTTACACAGCAAAGTTGTACTTGGTGCAACAGCTTGTTTGGTTGTAATTCCATTTTTATTATTGATGATATTTGAATATAACAGCAGTATGGCAGACCTAAGCTTCGGTGGCAAAATTCTTGCAAGTTTGTTCCAAGCGGTCACACCTCGTACTGCGGGATTTAACACGGTTAATATGCTAGAAATGTCAGAAAGTGGCAGACTTCTTATGATTGTGCTTATGTTTATAGGCGGAAACAGCGGTTCAACTGCGGGTGGAATAAAAACAACCACTTTTGTTGTAATTCTACTTGCCGTTATAGCTTGCATAAAACGCAAAGATTCCATAACCGTTTCAAAACGCAGATTAGAAAATGGCGTTGTGCTTCAAGCTACGGCTATTGTTGTAACTTATTTGGCTGCAATTGTTTGCGGTTGTTTGCTAATCAGCTTTATGCAACAAGACTTCTCAATGTCAGCGGTATTGTTTGAAGTAACTTCAGCTCTAGGCACGGTTGGGCTCACATTGGGCATAACCCCTCTTTTAAATGTTGGAAGTCAACTAGTAATAATCTTCTTGATGTATGCGGGTAGGGTTGGATTCCTATCGCTAGTTATGATTTTTGCAAGAAAAAAAGTAAATGTTCCACTAAGTAGACCAGTGGGAAAAATAATTATAGGCTAATTGGAGGTCATATGAAATCAATTTTAGTTATAGGTATGGGAAACTTTGGTAAGTTTTTAGCGACTAAGTTGCTAGAACTTAAAAATGATGTTATGATTATAGACAAAAATGCGCAAATCATTGAAGAACTTGCCCCTATCTTCACAAATGCCCACATCGGCGATTGTACAAAAGAAGAAGTTCTTGCAAGCATCGGCATTGATAGTTTTGATATTTGCGTTGTTGCAATTGATGAAAACTTCCAAAGCTCATTAGAAATCACTTCACTACTAAAAGAAATGGGTGCAAAATGGGTTGTAAGCAAATCTAGCCGCGATAGACAAGCAAAATTCTTAACAAATATCGGCGCAGATGAAGTTATATATCCCGAAAAAGATGTTGCAGAACGCCTCGCTGTAAGACTTGGCGCAAGCAAAATATTCGATTGTATCCCACTAACCCACGAGTATTCAATTTTTGAAATAACCGTTATGGATGACTGGGTCGGCCGCAGTATAGAAAGTTTGAATATCCGCAAACGCTACAATATCAACATTTTAGCAATCAAGAAATTCAAAACAATACTCCCTTCCCCAATGCCAAATTACACATTCCTATCCACTGACCACATAATAATAATGGGTCACCAAAACGACGTTATAAAACTTGCAAACAAAATGTAAAATATACTATAAAAACTAACTAGACTGTAATGAATTAACATTTATTACAGTCTTTTTTATGCCACGGATAAATCATATAATCGTAGGGTGCGTTAGTCCTCTGACGCCCGCATCCATATTAAAATTATTGATAATGATAAAATGTAATTTTACAAGTTTACATCGTCGTATCTTTGATATTTGAATGAAACAAACAATAGAAATAACCCAAACTTGCAATAAGGTCCGGGCGGCAGGGGACTGCCGCACCCTACAATCATACAGTTTGCCAGTTACACAAACAACGGCGTTTTATATAATTTTATCAACTTCTTCACTATTCACTATTACTTATTACTTCAAAAAGCACCCAAAAAATTGAGTGCTTTTTTGTGCGTGAAATTTTCGCGGATTCTATTAACTTTGCATATATAGGAGTCGTGTAAAAACGCGGAGTTTGCGTGCATAACAAATAAAACCCCCGCCCGACCGGCACGAATATTACTAGGCGTAAATGAATGCTGGGCGGGCGGGGGTTTTTGAAGTTAGGTGCGTGAAATACGCGTTTTTACAAGACTTTTGCTAGAAACTCTTGCAACCTCGCCTGCTTTGGCTCTTCAAAAATTTGTTTTGGAGTGCCTTCTTCCATGATTTTACCGCCGTCCATAAACATTACACGGGTGGCAACTTCACGGGCGAAGCCCATTTCGTGAGTTACAATAACCATTGTCATACCTTCATCGGCTAGCTCTTTTATTAAATCTAGAACTTCGCCAACCATTTCGGGGTCTAGGGCTGAAGTTGGTTCATCAAAAAGCATAACCTTTGGGTTCATTGCCAAGGCTCTTATGATTGCGATACGTTGCTTTTGTCCACCGCTCAAGGTTGATGGATATACATCTGCCTTTTCTGATAAACCTATACGCTCTAGTAGTCGCATTGCGGTTGCTTCTGCATCTTTTTTTACACTTAATAGATTGTTTTTAGGCAACTGTGGTTTGCTCACATCTTTTGCCTTTTTACTCAACTTTTTAAATGGATATGCTATACTTTCTGATAAGAATTTAAATATACCTTTTATAAAGTTGTTTTTTGCGATTTGCACGGGAGCTAGCATTATATTTTGCTTTACGGTCATATTGTTAAACAAATTGAATTGTTGAAACACCATGCCCATATGTTGCCTATGCTCGTTGATATTAACTTTTACATCAGCAATATCAACTCCATCAAATATTATTTGTCCTTTTGTTGGGTCTTCCATACAGTTCAAACAACGCAAAAATGTGCTTTTACCGCTACCAGATGGTCCGATAATTGCTACCTTTTCGCCCTCTTGAATGCTATTTGTTATATCATCAAGTACTAGTAGGTCGCCGAACTTCTTTGTTAAATTAACTACGTCTATCACTTCTGTTCAACCTCCTTTCCATTAGTCTTATTAGCGCTGTGATGATTAATACTAACACCAAATATACGGCGGCTAGCATTAAGTACGGTACAATAAACTCATAGTTCGCGTTTCCAATGTTTACAAATGCCTTTGTTAAATCTACAACAGCAATAAAACTTAATACTGATGTTTCTTTTATAAGTACAATAAATTCATTTCCCATTGTTGGCAATATGTTCTTTATTGCTTGAGGGATAACTACTTTTATCATTGTGGTCGCAAAACTCAAGCCTACGGCTCTGCCCGCTTCCATTTGACCTTTATCTACTGACTGAATACCACTTCGCATAATTTCGCATATATACGCACCACTATTCAAACCAAATACCGCTATTGCTACATTTAAGTTGCTGGTTTGTATGTTTAAGGCGGGCAATAATACAAAATATCCTACTAACAGTTGTACTACCATTGGCGTACCACGGAATAAAGCAACATAGCACGATGTTATCTTACTTGCTATTTTTGCTCCAATTTTGTATTGTGGAACAACTTTTGTAATAGCCAGTAACGTGCCAATCGCTATGCCCAGAATTAATCCGAGCACAGCGACTGTTAATGTTACACCTAAACCATCTATAACATTTTTATAAGCTTCTTTTGTTATAAACTGATTTATGAAGACTTCCCATTTATTTGACATATTATAGAGCTGCGATTATTGCTTCAACGTCTGCTGCTGTTACGCAATCATCAAATGATGTATCATCTTCAAGAACGATTAGCATTTGAGATGCATTGTAGTAGCTATCTGTAAAGCTAACTGATTCTTTTCTTTTTTCGGTAACTGTTAGACCTGCCATTGCGATGTCAATACCATTTGTGCCAACTGATGTTACAACTGAATCAAATTCCATATTCATAATAACTAGTTCAAGCTCAAGTGCTTCTGCGATGTAGTAAGCTAGTTCCATATCGATACCTGAATAATATGTACCATCAACATATTCAAATGGATCAAATGCTGCGTTTGTTGCAACAACTAATTGTCCATCTTGATTGTTTGCATCATATATTGCTGATTCAATCTGCATTGGTGTACCATCATTGAAGTATGTGTCGATGATTGCATCATATGTACCATTTGACATCAATGTTGCAAGAGTCTCGTTTACACTTGTTAACAAATCAGCTTGAGCAGGATCAACACCGAATGCATACTCTTCTTCTGTTAGAGCGATATCAATAACTTTGATGCCGTCGTATTTTGATTCTAGAATTTTAGCTGGTGCTTCATCGATAATAACATAATCGATATTGCTGTTAATCAAATCTAGTACAGCAAGACCGCCATTTGAATATTGGCTAACTGTTACATTGCTGAAACCATCAAAGCCCCAATCTTCATCACCCTTTGCATAGTAATAACCTGTTGTTCCTGATTGTACGCCAATTGTAGTTGTTATGTCACAAGCTACCATTGACAATGCGCATATTGATACTATTGCAATAATTGCGATAACTGTAATAATTTTTTTCATTTTAAAATCTCCTTTTTTTGTTTTTTAATTATTCACAAGCATAGTATACAACATTCAATGTATTATAGCAAGTGTTTTATGCAAGTATTTTGCATTTTTTTAAAAAATATTCATTGCATTATTCATCTCTGTCAATATGTAGTAAAATTAGGTATTTTCATTGAAAACACACAACAATCACCTATTATACATAATTAAATATGTTTCTAAGATTATACATATTTTTATTGATAAATATATTGTCAAACAAAATGTTGTATGCTATAATGAATTTATGAATAAATATAGATTGAAAAAATACATTGCATTAATTTTGATGATTATGCTAGTTGCTTGCATATTTACGGCTTGCAACGGCACTGCTTCTAAGCTATCATTTTCTGAAGACAGCTATATTGTTTATGCAAATGAAGGCACGCAGTTCACGCTAGATGTTGTTGTGTGGCCAAAAAGTTCCGAATACACCTTAACTTCAAGCAACGCAGCTATAGTAAGCGTACTTGATGACGGAGAAACGCTAGAGATAGTGTCATATCCTGGTATTGTAACAATAACGGCGACCTCGGGCGAAAATACTGCAACTTGCACCGTACAAACGCGTGAAACCAATGAAACTGGTTCAAGTTCTAGCGGAAGCAGCACAAAAAGCACATACACCGTAACATTTTATATGGAATATGGTTCTGTTGCCGACCAAGAAATTACGCCAGGCGGATATGCAACTGTTCCCACCACAACCGATTATATGGATACAACTGTTGGCGGATGGTACACAGACAGCGCTTGCACAGAAGAATTTGATTTTGCAAACACAACAATAACTGCAGATATCACACTATATGCAAAATTTGTAGCAGTTGATTCACCCACATTTACATACGTTACAATAAACAGTTTGGTTTATGTATCGGGATTAAAATATTCAACAGTAAATTATGGCGCTATTACTTTGCCAACAGAAACAGATGAAGACACCCCTCGTGAAATCTATGGCATTTATGAAGAAGCCTTTGCTGGCAACACTGGCATAACTTCTGTTACTATTCCTTCAAGCTATAGCGTTATACAAACAAATGCATTCAACAGTTGCACAAACCTTGTTAGTGTTGAATTTGAAGGTGCATCTTCTATAAACACAATAGGCGAACAAGCTTTTGCACAGTGCACTAGTTTGGAGTCAATCGATTTGCCAACCTCGCTTGTAATGACCAGTTCAACCGACACTGCACTTAGCACACACATTTTTGCTTACTGCACATCGCTAACTTCATTCACATTCCCAAGCACAATTACTTATATTCCAGACGGTATGTTTTATGGCGCTGGGCTAGAAAGTATTGATCTTATAAATATAACTTATGTAGGATTCCAAGCATTTTATGATGCAACAAACTTGGCTTCTGCAACAAATACCGCAAGTGTTACCAATCTTCGCGGACAAGCTTTTTATAAT
Source organism: Bacillota bacterium (assembly GCA_044426075.1). Lineage (GTDB taxonomy): Bacteria > Bacillota > Clostridia > Christensenellales > DTU072 > JAWXUT01. The sequence continues at coordinate 2,342 of JAWXUT010000052.1, read as the reverse complement.
ACAGCGCTACTTGATAATCTATTATACTATTCCGCAACTAACACCGCTTATTTAGATGATATCTTATTATATACAACGCTCACAACCGGCAATACTATTGTTGTGGAAGAAGGCACTCGTCTTGTTGCAAGCTTGGCTGTTTATGACCCAGATGCATCAAATGTTAGCTATGTTGAGTTTGAGTCAGATACACCTATTTCACTTTGTTCATATGCCATTGGCTCTCACGTTGATATCATTGTTGCTGAAGACGCGCTATCAACTTATAACACTGCTTGGTCCACTTATACTTCTCAAATTTACTATGAATCACAGATTGATATGACTGCGGGTGGTTATGACAACAGCAAAGATGAAGCGGGCATACTAAATATTTTAGTTAGACCAAACAGCAATTTAAGCACAGAAACAAAATGGAACATAACAGTAATAAGCTACTATTCAAGCGACGCAACTTATGTTTATGTAGATGAGGCGCTATATGATTTATACGGATTCTATGTAAAAATCGATACACTAATTGCTGGCGCTTTTAGCAGTATGCCATATCTCGCAATTATAACTGTGCCTGCAAATATAGAGTACTTCTCAATGGGCTGCTTCGACGTTTTAAGTGGATTATTACAAATTAAATTCACTGGTTGGTGTACAACTACAATAATAGAAAACATTACTCTTGCAACTAGCGCTATAAAGCCACTAGGACCAGAAGTTTATAAAATATATGTACCAGAAGAATATTTAAGTAACTACAAAACTAAATTTTCTTCATACGCTTCAAGATTAGTTGGCTACGCAGACAACAACAATACCGAAGTTGTATATGAATAAGACGGCTGATATTATACTAAATGGTGTACGCCTAGATACTGCCGTTAACGGCGACTATGTTATATGTGCAGACGGCGGATATAATTTATATAATGGCACACCCAACTGCATAATTGGTGACCTCGATAGTATAAATGAGGTACCCAAAGATGTAGATTTAATCAAATTCCCTACAGATAAAGATTACACTGACGGTGAGCTTGCAGTTAGGCACGCGATTAAATTGGGATATAAAAACTTAACAATCCACTGCGCCTTGCTTGGCAGAATAGACCATATACTTAGTAATATAACACTACTACAAGTAGCACACAATCTTGGTGCTTCCGCGCAAATAGTGGATACAAATGTAACAATAAATTATTATGAAAAAGGCACACATACAATAGGTGCAGAAGCGGAAGACACCGTTTCAATACTACCTATAAACGGCAGTGCAACGATTAGTGAGTCGTTCGGACTGCAGTATCCACTACAACATTTAACGCTTACACCGCCTACAACAACTGGGCAGAGCAACAAGGCACTAACAAATAATCCGACTATAAAAATAAGTTCTGGTGCGGTGCTCATAATAGTTTCAACATAAATATTAACACAAAAGGACGGCTAGCCGTCCTTTGATATGTTGCCTACAGACAAGAACTGCAACCGCAACTACTGCACGATAACAGTATTAGGCAAAGTGCAAGCGCGGTATTGTTGTTGCATCCACAACTATCGCTAGTACAACCACAGCTATCGGTAGTACAACTGTCGCCACAACTCGAACTATTGTTAAGTAATAACACTAACAAAATTGGTAATAATGAACTATTCATAAACCCTCCTACAAAATAAGTTTGTATATTACTATATGCGACAAAACCTTGCAATGTTCCTACAAATAAAAGTATTATTATATAAATATCAAAAACACAGGAGGTCGATATGTATAATAATATAAATGTTTCAACAGAACACGGCAAAATACAGCAAGAAAAACAGTCGATACGCCCCGAAGAGAAGATAAAAAAGTATCTTCCTACAAACGCAAAATTCAATGATGTGTGCAATTTTTTTAGTGTATTCACCGATGTTACGCGTGTAAAAATACTAACTGCACTAATTTTGCATGAGTTATCTGTAACCGAGTTGTCGGAAATTTTAGATTTAAATCAAACAACAGTCAGCCACCAATTGAAGTTACTGCGTGATGCCTCAATGGTTGGGTTCCGCCGTGACGGCAAAATACTCTACTACAGCGCAACCAACAAGCACATAGATATGGTTATGCAGAGTGGAATAATTGGCGCGGGTATGTTTGATGACAGCAAAGCGATAGAAAAAGAAGCCACAGTGTCATAAAATGAAGGAACACATAAAAATGGACACGATGATTAAGATTTGTAATTTTTAATAGACAGTTGATATATAAATAGTACCTACTTTTCTTTTTGATTTAAAAAAGAAAGGTAGGCAAAAGAAAAAAAACAAGCCTCTTTTTCCGAGGGCGGCTTGACCCCAAAACT
>JAWXUT010000051.1:0-11865 GCA_044426075.1 Bacillota bacterium | reverse complement strand
CCGTAAATCAAACCACCGCCGAAGCTATCGCCACCGCCAACGCGGTCAACAATGCGGATTGCATATTCTTTACTTGTGTAGTAATCTTTGCCGTCAAACAACATAGCTTTCCATAGGTTGTCTGAAGCAGAAATGCTGCCACGCAAAGTGATTGCAACAATTTTGAATCCGAATCTATCAACAAGCTTTTTAGCAACAGATTTGTAGCCCTCGCTACTAACTTTGCCACCAAGAACATCATCTTCGCCTTTAATGCCGAATACTTTTTCGCTATCTTCTTCATTTGCAATTAGCACATCAACATAAGGCATTAATTCTGCCATGCAAGCGTTAGCTTCTGCTGTTGACCAAAGATTTTTACGATAGTTAAGGTCACAACTAACTGTGATGCCTTTTGCTTTTGCAGCCTTAAGTGCTTCAAGTGTAACTGCAGCTGTGTTTGCACTTAGTGCTGGGGTAATACCAGTAAAGTGGAACCAAGTTGCATCTGCAAAAATAGCGTCCCAATCAAAATCACCGATTTGAGCTTCTGCAATTGAAGAACCTGCTCTGTCATATATAACCTTGCTTGGTCTTTGGCTTGCGCCTTTTTCTAAGAAGTAGATACCTACTCTTTTTCCGCCTCTTACGATTTTAGATGTATCTACACCAAATTGTCTTAAGCTGTTGATTGCAGAATCTGCGATATCATTGTTTGGGAATTTTGTAACAAAAGCTACTTCTTCACCAAAGTTTGCTAGTGAAACAGCTACGTTAGCTTCTCCACCACCATATGTAGCGTTAAATTTATCCGCTTGTACAAATCTTGTATAACCCTCTGGGGCTAGTCTTAACATCAATTCTCCGAATGTTACTGCCTTCATTATCTTGCAACCTCCACTGCTTTTTTGCTTAATTCTGTTATTTTATCCCACTCGCCATTATCAACAAGCTTACTTGCAACCATCCAGCTTCCGCCACACGCAATAATTGCTGGGCAAGATAGGTATTCTGCTAGGTTTGCTTGTGAAACGCCACCAGTTGGCATAAATTTTAGATATGGGAATGGTGCTGCTAGTGATTTAATTGCACCTAATCCGCCGATATTACTTGCTGGGAACACCTTAATAATATCTAAACCATAAGACATTATGTTCATAATTTCTGTTGGTGATATTCCGCCTGGCAAATATAACATATTGTATTCTGCGCAAACTTTAGCAACATCTGCACTAAATCCTGGTGAAACAATAAATTGTGCACCGTTAGAAATAGCTGATATAGCTTGCTCTTTGCTGATAACTGTGCCCGCGCCTACTAGCATATCTGGGTAAGTTTCTGCACCGATACGGATTGCATCGCCCGCGCAATCTGTTCTGTAAGTAATTTCAGCAACATTAATTCCGCCTTTGCGCAATGCATCTAGAAGTGGCAATGTATCGCTAAGTCTATCTAGCTTTACAACTGGCACTATTTTTTCTTGACAAATTCTACTTTTAACTTCATTTATATCCATAAGTATTCTTCCTTAAATTTTCTTGTTATATTTTATGACAAATTACTAATATTGTCAATCCTTTTTAATCATTTTGTTGATAAAATGCTATTTTAGGCTGTTAAGATAATCCCAACTTTGCTTTACTGATTTTTTAGGATCTTTTGCAACGTCTTGTTCGATTAGAGCATATTGTGTGCCCGCTGCCTCAAATAATGGCAAAAGTTTAGCAATATCCAATGAACCTCTGTTACATTCGCAAAGAACTGGGAACAAACCAAGTATTTTGCGGTAGCCTTTTAAGTGAACATTTAGTAGTCTTCCGTTAAGTTTTTTGATATACTCTTCGTTTGAATGTTTTGCAAAATGCACCCAGTATGTATCCAATACGAATTGAAGATCTGGTAATTCTCTTATCAATTTATCCATCATCAACTCGCCATCAGCCATTGGTTCAAATTCAAAAGCGTGGTTATGATATGATAAATTTAGATCATATGCTTTCAACTTTTCTGAAGCACCGTTCATAACATCAATAAATTGGTTGAAGTTTACGCGGCCGTCACCCCTAAAGTTTTTTGGCAATGAACCCACACCGATTGTCTTGATTCCGCAATGAATATGCTCTTCAGCAAGGGCATCTAAATCATCTCTGATTCTGTCATATGGTGAGTGGGTTAATGTTATTGTTAAATCCCTATCATCAATGATTTTTTTAACTTCTTTGTAGTCCAAATTTTTTCCACCAGAAAGTTGAATGTATTTGCAACCCAAATCTTTTACCCAATCCATAAGATCAGCAAAATTTTCATTGCCGTCCATAAATTTTCTTAGGGTGTATAATTGTACTCCTAATTCCATTTTAAATCTCCTCCATTAAAGTGGTTTATTTTCTGTTATATGTGGTGTTTAAGTGTAATATATACTCCTTATCCACTTCTGCCATTGCTTGTGGCGTTATGCGATAACACCAGTTTCCGTCTGCTACACCTGGTATGTTTGTGCGGGTGTCACCACCGTATCCACACAAATCTTGCATTGGAATTACTGCTAAGTTTGCAACACTTGAAAGTATTGTGCGGATTGCGCTTCGCGTTCCTACACATTTGCCTGCGCCGCTATTCCAGTTAGGTGTATGCACATTTATATATTCTAACACGTTTTTGCGTATGTTTTCATCTAGTTCGTACAACCAACCTAGTGTTGTGTTATTGTCGTGCGTTGCGGTATATGCAACACAGTTATTGCAGTAGTTGTGTGGAAGATGCGTGTTTGCCACATCTCCGTCAAATCCAAAATGCAACACTCTCATTCCTGGGAATCCCGTTTCTTCTAAAAGACTAACTACCTTATCATTTATTATACCTAAATCCTCTGCAACAATGCAAGGGTTTTTGCAAACTTTAAACAAAGCATTGAAGATTTCCATACGGGGTGCCGTTACCCACTTGCCATTTTTTGCCGTTTTCTCTTTTGCGTCAATAGACCAGTATTCACTAAACGCCCTAAAATGGTCAATCCTTAAAATATCATACAACTTTAAGTTGTTGAGTATTCTATCTATCCACCATTTATAGTCATCTTCAGCCATTTTGTCATAATCATAAAGTGGATTACGCCATAGCTGCCCATCTTCACTAAAATAATCTGGTGGAACACCCGATACTCTAGTTGGATTTAACCTTTCATCAAGTTGGAACAAATCTGAATGTGCCCACACATCAACAGATTCTTCCGCTACATATATTGGAATATCTCCAAATATTTCTACACCCTTTGTATTGGCATACGCCTTTAACTCTGCCCATTGAGTGAAAAATATGTATTGTTCGTAACAATAATAACCATATGTTGCGCTGTGCGCTTTTCTAAATGCCTCTAACGCTTTAGGTTTGTGACATTTTAGTGGATCACTCCAAGTGCGCCAAGGTGCAAATGCGGTATCTTCTTTTATAGCCATATATGTCGCATAATCTTGCAACCAGTGGCTGTTTTCTGCAATAAACGCATCAAGTAATACTTCGTCTGCTGCTGTCAATCTGCTGTAGGCTAGTCGCAAAACTTCACGCTTTGTAACTCGCGCATAGTCATAATCAACACTATAAGGGCTGCCTTTATAACGCGCCTCTTCTAACTCTGCAGCTGAAATTAAGTGCTTGGGTAGTGCGGTTATGTCAATTAACATATGGTTGCCCGCATACGCGCTGTCGCCACTGTATGGCGAATATCCCATACCGACTACTAGTATTGGCAATATCTGCCACACGCTAAATCCCATTGATTTAATGTAATCTATATATTCTCTTGAACCACGCCCAAAATCGCCTATGCCAGTTTCACCCGTTGTGGCTGATATTGGAAGCAGAACTGCTGACTTCCTCTCCATTAATCCCTCATAAAAAATCCCCAAGCCCCTATTAAAGGGGCTTAGGTCTGTAGTTTATTTTCTGCCGCCGAACCTAGATTTACACCTAGGTGTTGCCAGCATTTCACCTATAATCATAGCTTTTAATAGCGCTTTATCATCAACTTTTTGCAAGTCGTATGCAGTTTTTGCTATATTACTACTATTTGTAGGTTTTATTCTGCGGTTCACGCGGTTGGCATCGCTCCAGCCGCTTTCACCTTCTTTAAAGTTGTTTTTAGTTGCCATATTGCACCCTACTTATTATTTGCTCTCGTCTGCTGATGTTGCTTTATCGTCTGAACCACTAAGTGCTGTTCTCATTGTTGTATCAGCTTGAATATTTTGCATATTGTAGTAATCCATAACACCTAAATTGCCGTTGCGGAACGCTTCTGCCATAGCTTCTGGAATTCTTGCCTCTTTTTCAACAACCAATGCGCGCATTTCTTGAGTTTTTGCTTTCATCTCTTGCTCTTGAGCAACAGCTAGCGCCCTTCTCTCTTCAGCCTTAGCTTGTGCAATTCTCTTGTCTGCTTCTGCTTGATCCATTTGAAGTTGAGCACCAATATTTCTGCCAACATCAACATCTGCAATATCAATAGATAAAATCTCGTAAGCTGTGCCTGCATCTAAACCTTTGCCAAGTACGTTGCGAGAAATCATATCTGGGTTTTCTAGCACCTCTTTGTGTGAAGAAGCTGAACCAATTGTTGTTACAATGCCTTCGCCAACACGGGCAATAATAGTTTCTTCACCCGCACCACCAATAAGCCTTGCGATATTTGCACGAACCGTAACCATTGCTTTACTGCGAAGTTCGATACCGTCTTTTGCAATTGCGCAAACCATTGGGGTTGAAATAACCTTTGGATTAACAGAAACTTTAACCGCATTAAGAACATCACGACCTGCAAGATCAATTGCCATTGCAGTTTTAATATCCAATGTGATATTTGCACTATGTGCGCTGATTAAAGCATTTACAACCTTAATTACATCACCTTTTGCCATATAGTGTGTTTCAAGCGTTTCAACTTGAATATCAAGTCCCGCTTTTTTGCCCGTAACGTAAGCGTCTACTATCATAGCTACTTTTACATTACGAAGTCTCATACCGACTAAACGTCCGATTGATACTGGTGCACCCGACACCAATGCTCTAAACCACACATTAAGTGGCACTATTAATAGGATTCCAACAATTATAACTATTAAAACTAATAGCCCAATTATCCAACCTATTGCTGATGCTGCTAACATATATACCTCCTAGTATTTGCGAAATTCGCGTTAGTTATTAATTAGTTTGCCCTTGCAACAACGATTTTAACACCTTCAATTTGCACAACTTTAACTTCTTCATCGGATTGAATAAAAAATCCGTCTGCAATAACATCATAAACTTGACCATTTATTTCTGCCTTGCCAGTTGGACGAAGCGCTGTCATTGCGGTGCCCTCTTTTTCTAAAAGCGTTGAATAATCTTCTGTGCCCTTTGAAAGCTCAACATCAACAGCCGTACCCGTGTGCATAAGCTGTGAACGTTGTATCCAATTCCTTTTGCTCAAAAATATCATTAGTAAGAATATTCCGAGTACAATAACTGAATCTAAAAAAATCATAATGAAAATTTGTGCTATCGCATTACCATCACCTTCAATTGCGCGTAAAATTATCGCCACTACTGAAAGTGTGCCACCAACTGCACCAAATATTCCGAACCCAGGCTCGAAAATTTCAACACCAATAAAAACAAGTCCAAGTATTGCACAGATAACTACTGCCGTACTCATTCCACTAAATAGTGTGCCTATTTCTGCAAAAAATGTCATATATACCTCCATTTGGTGACTTACAAACTCGCGTTTGTAAATTCTATTGTCATTATAACATAATTAATACTTTTACGCAATAGCAAATGAAATATTAACACAAATATCACCCATTATACACATAGTTTGGCGCAAAAAAACACGGCTTTGCGTATGCTCTGCCGTGTGATTTAAAGATTATATTGCGTTGTAGCCTAGCTCTAACGCTTTAATGTTTGCTGGGATAACTTTTGGCTTCGCTGCAAATTTTGATTCAATCATTTTTGCAACAAGGTCAAGAGCAAATATTCCGCTCGCCTTGATGTAAGCACCAAGAATTACTATGTTTGCTGTACGCGCATTGCCGGCTTCTTGAGCAAGGGCTGCTGCGTCAATGTAGTGCACATTTACATCAGTTCTTTCTACCTTATCTGGAATCAAAGAACTATTTATAAATATTGTACCACCTGCTTTAACATTATCTTGAAACTTGTACAAACTTGGCTTGTTCATTGCGATTAGATAATCTGGCGATGCGATAATAGGACTTGCAACGTGCTCATCTGAAACAACAACGCTACAGTTACTTGTACCACCACGCATTTCTGGCCCGTAACTTGGCAACCAAGTAACCTCTTTGCTATCTGCAATAGCTGCGTAAGCAATAAATTGACCTAAACTAAGTACACCTTGTCCGCCGAAACCTGCTATAATTATTTTTTCTTCCATTATCGAATCTCCTAATTAATATCCTTATAAACGCCAAGTGGGAACACTTTAGTCATCTCATTTTTAACAAACTCGTTGGCTTGAAGTGGTGTTAAACCCCAGTTGGTTGGGCAAGTGCAAAGCAACTCAACCATTGAGAAACCTTTACCCTCTTTTTGATTGCGGAATGCTTTTGAAATAGCCTTTTTAGCCTTGCGAACATTAGCTGGATCTGTTAAAGAACAACGTTCGATATAGCTTGGACCATCAAGAGTTGCAAGCATTTCAGATACGCGGATTGGATTACCATTTACTGGCACTGTTCTGCCGCTTTGTGACGTTGTGGATTTTTGACCTACCAATGTTGTTGGAGCCATTTGACCACCAGTCATACCATAAATTGCATTGTTTATGAAGATAACTGTGATATTTTCGCCACGTGATGCAGCGTGAACAATTTCTGCCATACCAATACTTGCTAGATCGCCGTCACCTTGATAAGCAAAAACGATTTTGTCTGGATTACATCTTTTGATACCAGTTGCAACCGCTGGAGCCCTTCCGTGTGAAGCTTGTTGAATATCACAATTAAAGTAATTGTATGCAAAAACTGCGCATCCTACCGGAGCTATACCTACAACATTGCCTTGTGCATCAATATCATCAAGTGCTTCTGCAACCAATCTGTGCGCAATACCGTGTGCACAGCCTGGGCAGTAGTGTAGTTTTGTATCTGTTAGCATTTTTGATTTTTTAAAAACTATTGCCATTTTACATACCCTCCTCTACGTGCTTTACAATGTCTTCTGGTGTCATAACATTGCCACCAGTTCTGCCATAAAACGTAACTGGTTTTGCACCGTTAACTGCAAGCCTTACATCTTCTATCATTTGACCCATACTTAACTCAACTGATATAAACTTTTTAACTTGTGATTCTGCTGCAACTTTGCTGATTGACTCTGTTGGGAATGGGAATAGTGTTATTGGACGGATTAATCCTGCCTTTATTCCTTTTGCCCTAAGCATATTAACTGCACTCTTACTGATACGAGCAACTGTGCCATATGCTACAAGAACAACTTCTGCATCTTCAACTTGATATTCTTCAACTTGTGTCTCATTTAACTCAAGTTCGTGATACATATCAAATAGTTTGTGGTTTAATGCCTCAAGTGCATCTGGCTCAATGTATAAACTGTTGATTATACGTCTGTTTTCGCCAACACCAGTGCCGTCTGTTGCCCACTCTTTTTTAGGAAGATTTGTTAAGTCTTTGAATTCTGGCAATTCAACCGCTTCCATAATTTGACCCAACATTCCGTCGCCCAAAATCATTACTGGAATACGATATTTATCTGCCTTATCAAATGCGCTATATACAATGTCAACAGCTTCTTGTACGCTTGCTGGTCCGTAAACTAGCATTTTGTAGTCACCGTGACCACCGCCCTTTACAGATTGAAAATAATCTGATTGTGCAGGTTGAATGCCACCAAGACCAGGGCCGCCACGTACCATATTTACTATTACACATGGAAGTTCTGCGCCACAAATATAGCTGATACCTTCTTGCTTCAAGCTGATTCCAGGGCTGCTACTTGATGTCATAACCCTAGCGCCACTGCCCGCAGCACCATACACCATATTGATTGCAGAAACTTCTGATTCTGCTTGAATAAAACAACCGCCAACTTCTGGAAGTCTGCGACTGCAATATTCTGGAATTTCGTTTTGTGGGGTAATTGGGTACCCAAAGAAGGCTCTACAGCCACCTCTTATGGCAGCTTCCGCAATTGCCTCATTACCTTTCATAAGTTTTTTCATGTTAGCCCTCCTACTTTTCTACAGTGATTGCAACATCTGGACACATAAGTGCGCACATAGTGCAACCGATACATTTTTCTATTGCAACTGGAGCTGCAACAAAATAGCCCGCTTTGTTGGATTCATCGGAAATTGCGATTACGCCTTTTGGACAGGCTGCTACGCAAAGGCTACAACCTTTACACACTTCTTTGTTAATTGATATACTTGCCAAAGTAGTCATCTCCTTTAGTTATAATTTATTGTATAATTATATCAAAAAAACAAAAAAATTGCAATCAATTCTGCATAATATAATTATTTTTTTATTGACTGCAACAATGGTAAGCGCCGGTTAAGTTACATAGCAAGCAAAGCATAAAAATGCAATAAAAACAATATATTATTTTGACAAATATTTAATTGGCAATTGACTTTTGTTATATATATTGTTATAATATAAAAATAAGTATATAAATTAAAATAGGAGATTATTTATGGCTAAACTTACAATGGATAAACTAGTTGCCCTATGCAAAGGCAGAGGCTTTATATTTGCAGGCAGCGAGATATATGGCGGACTTGCAAACACTTGGGATTACGGTCCACTTGGAGTAGAATTAAAAAACAATGTTAAAAAAGCTTGGTGGAAGAAATTTGTACAAGAAAACCCACACAACGTAGGTGTAGATTGCGCAATTTTAATGAACCCATCAGTATGGGAAGCAAGCGGTCACTTGGGCGGATTTAGCGACCCATTAATGGATTGCAAAGACTGTCACAGCAGGCACAGAGCAGACAATTTAATTGAAAATTATATTGAAAAGAACAAGCTAGACCTTTCAATTGCTGGTTGGGAAAACGAGCAAATGGAAAAATACATAGTTGATAAAGGCATTAAATGCCCAATATGTGGCAACAGCAACTTTACTGGAGTAAGAAAGTTCAACTTGATGTTCAAAACATTCCAAGGAGTTACTGAAGATAGCGCAAACACCGTTTATCTTCGCCCAGAAACAGCACAAGGCATATTTGTAAACTTCAACAATGTAATGCGTTCATCACGCTCAAGAGTGCCATTTGGCATTGCACAAGTGGGCAAAAGTTTCAGAAATGAAATAACACCTGGTAACTTCACATTCCGCACACGCGAATTTGAACAAATGGAACTTGAATTCTTCTGCAAACCTGGCACAGATTTAGAGTGGTTTGATTATTGGAAGAACTTCTGCCACCAATGGCTATTGAATTTGGGTATAGCAGATGAAAAACTAAAGTTGCGCGACCATGCAAAAGAGGAACTTTGTTTTTATAGCAGAGCAACTACAGACTTTGAATTTAAATTCCCATTTGGTTGGGGCGAATTGTGGGGCGTTGCAGACAGAACTGACTACGACCTAAACGCACACATCAAAAAATCCGGCAAATCATTAGAATACACAGATCCAGTTACAAATGAAAAATACGTACCATATGTAATTGAACCATCTTTGGGTGCAGACCGTGTAGTGTTAGCATTTTTGTGCAACGCATACGAAGAGCAAGAACTTGAAGGCGGAGATAGCCGTGTAGTAATGCACTTCCACCCAGCGCTAGCACCAATTAAAGTTGCAGTGCTACCTCTTCAAAAGAAACTTGGCGAGCAAGCGGGCGAACTTTACAAACAACTAAGCGCACACTTTGTTACAAACTATGATGAAACTGGCAGTATCGGCAAGAGATATCGTAGGCAAGACGAAGTTGGCACACCATATTGCGTAACATTTGACTTTGATTCACTTGATGACAACGCAGTAACCGTTCGTGAGCGCGATAGTATGGAACAAATTAGAATGCCTATTGCAGATCTTATTCCATATCTTACAGAAAAACTAGCATACTAAAAAACTTAGTTGGGCATACTACATATTGTCCAACTTTTTTATAAAGGAGACTATATATGCAAAAACTTTCAAAAAAAGCGTGGCTTGAAATAGGAATTGTAAGTGGTATATTTGTTGTACTTATGATAATTGCAGCATTTGCCGACCTTGCAATCAACAAAGCACTGTATTATCCAGACAGTTTATTTGGGCAGTTTTTTGACAAACTGGGCGAACTACCTACTTACTTAGCCGCACCAATTGCTGGTGCAATACTATATAATCAGGAGTACGTTAAAGGAAGCAAAATGGCTATTTTCTTTAAGTCTGTTGCCGCTGTGTGCACATTTGCTGGTTTCCTATTTGCAATAAAACATTGGTTTTGGGGTAACTTTATATCAGATGAGGTTACCTATGAGTGGGTTTTTAGCATTTTCTTCTCATTGTTGTTAACATTCAGTATTATTGCTGGTATGGCTGGCATCAACAAAGATGTAATGAAAAAATTGCTTATATTTGCAATCTTCTTAATTATAATAATGGCAGTTACAACTATTCTTATACAAATTTTGAAATATGTATGGGCTAGACAACGCTTCCGCACAATGACAACAGAAAATGAAGATTTTGCAGAACTTTTAGCTATTTATGGCAGTAATTTTGAGGGATTCACCCCTTGGTATTTGCCACAGTCTATATTTAAGCTAGACCTTCATACTGAAGAATACGTTGCCGCATTTAATCTTATTGATGACGGCTCATTTAAATCATTCCCTTCTGGTCACACTGCGGCGGCAAGCGCAATGTTTGCAATGATTTTATTGCCAGACATTTTTGACAATTTAAACACCAAAAAATACAAATGGATTTTCTGGACAATCCCCGCGATATATACTATTTGTGTCGGTTTCAGCCGCATATTAATGGGAGCACATTACTTGTCAGATGTTGTTGCTGGCGGATTTATAGGATTCGGCATAGTAGCATTAACAAGATACATAATCGTGTCAAAAGGATTGCACAAAAAAGAACTACTAACACTTACAAAATAATTTAAAGAGGGAAATATGGATATTCTAAAACAATCAATATTGCCAATTAATGATGATACCGCAATGCGTGATAGATTAGTTAAGTTATACGAAACGGCAAAACATAGCACAGCTGTAATATGGTCTATAGAAATTGCACGTCACCTTATAGATATCAGCGGCGTTGATCTATCAGAAGAATACAATGTAATTATGGGACTTTCACTGTTATTTAAATATATGAATCTTGATCCCAAAGAGATGCCATTGTTAAATGACAATTTAGATGACATAAAGTCTGTAAAAACAGCAAAATATGAAATAACACCTGCCCTCTTGCGTTCTACTGCGCTAAACATACACTCATCTGTATTTACCCTACAAGATGTCACTAAGCGTGTTGTAATTCAAGTAGTAGCACAAGCTATTGCATCGCCATTTTTGCACGACCATTGCATGAACTGCTCCGACTATGCTATAAATGCAATTACAACATTTTATCGCAATGATCTAGAATGCGTTCACGAAGAACGAAAATGGCAATTCCACTGTTTATCCCGCGTAATAAACCACTACGAGGAAAAGAACAAAGATAAATAAACAACATATTTGCGCAGATGAAATATGCGTTCCCACCAACCCATACAATCAACCCTTTATGGGTTCCACAACTTCTTCACTATTACTTATATTCTACGTACTATTGATTTATCAACAAGTTGACAAATCTACAAATGCAAGCATTTGGCTAGATAAATCTAGCAAT
>JAWXUT010000050.1:0-12185 GCA_044426075.1 Bacillota bacterium | reverse complement strand
CAACCACCCCGAACAACAAACCCTAATTTATATGGGCATAAATGAGTTTGTTATGAGTGGGTGGCTGTCAATGTAGGGTGCGTGATATACATATTTTTAAGAGGCTTGTTTGTTTTCTTTTGCACACCTTTCCTTGCCGAATTGCAAAGAAAAGTTTGTATGATTTACTACCAATTTCTCACAAAAACATCAAAAATAGTTGACATTTGACACGATATGTGTTAAATGGTAAAGGTGAAGAGTCGGCCGCGAAACATCTCCCCTTGCGGGGGGATTTGGCACCCTTGCGGGTTGTTGGTTGTGGCTCTTTTTTTGTTGGGTTACACATACAACGGCGTTTATATAATTTTATCCACAATTTTTTATTTAAATTTTGATAATATTCTTTAAGATTAAATAAGGGGGTTGAAAATTTTGTAAAAGTATGGTAGAATATTAGTGTATGGAGGTGTATTATGAAAAATGACAAAAGTGTTATTCACGAACTAAGGCAACCTGTTGAAACTCCAGAGAGTTTGATTGTTGACGGTAAAGCTCAGTTTGGTACCTTTAAAGAGCCGTTTCGGGTGCTCAATGCGCTAGATTGTGTTAAACCTTGTGGCGCGTTATTTCCTCATTTTTTGAATAAAATTAGGCTTACGGAGTGGGAGGCATTTGAGCTTCATATGGATGAAGGGGCACTTGTTAGTGCTGTTTATAATACGGGAACATTGGGGTTTTCGATATTTGTGTGGTTTGACAAGAGGACGCAAAAAATAACCGCGTGGAAAAACTTTGTGTTGCCAAGTAAGGTTAAAGTGGCATCACAACTTGTAGATGACCATTGTTATTTGAAAACTAAAAAGTCGGAGTACACCATACAAAATGATTTGATGAATGGAAAAGCGCGAGCTTTTGGATATTCTACTAGCAAAAAATCGGGCAATATAAATCTGGATGTTTCTGTTGAGAGGTTGAGCCCGCCTTCAAATGTAAGTATTCCATTTGGTGTAAATAAACCATTGTATTCAGAAAAGGATTTCTTAAAAGCTACTGGATACATTGAGGTAAATGGCGAAAGGTTTATGACCAACGAAAATTCGGTTTCTATTATAGATGACCACAAGGGTTATTATCCATTTTTTGCTCATTATGAGTGGTTGACAACTATGGGAAGAATGGAAATTGACGGTTCACAGCAATATTTCGCATTGAATTTGACCAAGAACCAGTCAACTGATCCCGAAAAATACAACGAAAATATCATATGGATTGAGGGTAAAAGTTATCCATTGCCACCAGTTACATTTGATATTCCAAGCAAAAAGGCTACAACGTGGCACATTAAAGACCAACACGGAATGGTGGATATTAAATTTGAAATCAGCGATGTTTTCTATCTTCCCATACACGCAATTGTAATTGATGCCTACTACGCGTTGCCATACGGAAAAATTTATGGATATGTTAAAAATGAAGAAGGCAAGGTGTTTAATGTTGACGGAATGTTGGGCATAGGCGAAAATAAAACTACTAGGATGTAACAAGATGACAGAAGAACTAAAAGAACAAGAAACTGTGGATGAAGCAGTTCAAGAAGAGCTAAAATTTGAAAATGACACAGAATATGGTTTGAAGATATTTCAACAGTATGCTGCAATTAGTTCACTTAAAGGATTGCAAGCGCCCACACTAATGGTTATGTTTGCAGCTTTTATAGCGTTTGGCATATATATGTTTGTGTTGGGTGATATTACATCGGGCATATTGATGCTTGCTATGTCATTATTAATGCCAATAGGTGGTGTGTGGTTGGTGTTGAGCACGGCTCGCGCTATGGAAAAGCATATGCTTAAATCTAATGCGAACAAACCAACAAGGCTAAGCATAGTTTGTGGCGATACAGAAGTGCGCGCAACCAACAAAGATTGCACAGATGTTGTGTTTAGATATGAATACAAACATATTAAAAAAATTCAATCATATGGCGATGTGTTAGTTTTAGCCACATCACGCGGACAAAAGGTTATAATACAGAAGTCGGGATTTAAAGATAGTACCGCAGATGAGTTTGTTGCGTTTATTAATAGCAAAAAACCATAAAAGGAGTTGTGTATATTGGGCAAAGACAATAAAGAAAAAAAGACATATTACTACCCTATAGGACCAAATCGTAAAAGGAAGTATTATTATCCGCACTTAAAAAAATAGTTTATGGCAAAGTTATGTGGGTTGAAGACACAAAAAATTACAAAGAGCAAACAGCTAATGTTATAAAACATATTATGGATGAAATCGAGCGTGCTGGCAAGGCGTTGCCACAACACAAGTTTGTGCCTTATTCTGAAGACTCATACACCAAAGAAGAAAAAGCGATTATTAAAAAGCGCAAGGCAGAAGAGTTGAAAAATAAATAACAATTTTTAAAAGAGCTTTAAAGAAAATGATTCTTTAAAGCTCTTTTTATTTATTAATAACATTAAGTAAGTCTAAATTCCTTTAGGTTTTAAAAAAGTAAATGCTTTTCGCGGAAAATTACTTAAACATAAATGATAAAATGTTGCATTTTTGTAACAAATAAAGAGCTATTGAAGTTTTGTTTAAAATATAAGTATTGTAAAAAGTGCAAAATTGTGATATAATAGTTAAGCTGTTTGTAAAAATTGCAATAGAGTTTTTGAGAGAGGGGTATGAATACTAAATTAGAATCGTTAAAAAACAACACAATCAAGTATGCTAATGTTTTTAAGTCTAGGTGGAGTAAGCCTAAAGACGGATATGATGTAAGCTATAAAGAGCTAACATGTGCGTCTCTAGGAAGTATGGGCCACACCGTTATAATTGACGTAACGCAGTATGTAGAGTTGGCTTCAACATCAGCTATTGTAAGTATGGTATTTGGTATTTCGTTTACATATATTTATTTGTTAGGATTAATGGGGCAAATTGCTTCTTATATTTTAACAAGCATAAATGTTGAAGTTATGGATAACTTGGGTGTTATATCTAAGAAAAAGTTTTGGATATTTACGGGTATTGTGCTAGGATTGCTTGGCATATCGGGCACGCTCGGGGTAATAGCGTACACTAATGCAAACTTCTTGGTCTGGCTAGAAGCGTTTTTGCCCGACTTTATGTTGCACGTATTTATTGTTATTTTGTGTAGAACACTTCCTGTATACATTAATATTGCTATATTCCGTTTGTTTGGAAAAAAATGGGGCAAGTTTAAACCATATTTGATAATAATGGGTATTCCACTAGTGTTATCATCAATTGCAGTAGCGTATATTCCTTACGAGTCACTAACACCAAACAACTTGTTGCTTGCGGTTAGCTTTACAACCAACTTGATGATGGGCTTGAGGTTATCATTTACATCTGATTATTTATCTAAGTTCCAAATTATTATGACAAAAAACAGACAAGAGCGTGTTGTTATGAACTCAATATTCCCAATTCTTGGTGGTTTGTTGAGCTCAGTTACCGCACTTCTAGTTAGCCCACTTGCTACATTATTAGGATACGAGGTTAACTCGATTGAAATTTATCGTGTTATATTGCCAATATTTGGTGTACTTGGTGTTATTCCAACATTCCTATTTTTATATTGCCACGAGAGAACTGTTGTTGCCAAAAACCACGTTGTTAAAAAAGTTGGTTTCTGGGAAGGCTTTACTTCAGTTGCAAAAAACAAATATCTTTGGATATCAAAAATGTCAAGTGCATTCAATGTTATTTCATCATTTAGCTTGATGGTGCTTAACTGGACACTATTATATGGATTAAAAATGCAATATTTAATTGTACTAACAACTATTGCATCATTACCAGCAACACCAGCAAACTTATTGACACCTTTCTTGACGAAAAAATGGTCAAATAGGCAAGTTATGTTGGGCTTAAAGACACTACAAGCAGTTATGATTCTATCTTGTTTGTTTGTACTTAAAATTGAAAGTGACTTCTTAGCAATTACATTGGTATTGCTTGCAAGTATGGTTTCAACTGTATGCAACAAACCAGCTTCAATTGTTGGCAAGGCTTGTCTTGCAGATGCGTGGGATTATCACCAATGGAAGTTTGGCGAAAGGGCAGAGGGCGCTTCAGAATATATGAACTATGTAACAGTTCCTGTTGCAATGCTTCTAGGCTATATGACACCATTCTGCTACGAGCGCGTAGGCTTTATCGGCGATTACGATATTATGTATGATACCGTATTGCGTGAGAAAGTATTTATCGTACATATCTTGCTATATGCGTTAGAGATAATTATGTGTATGTTGCCATATGCGTTCTACGATCTAACTCCAGAGAAGCATAAACAGATGATGAAAGACCTAGAAGAGCGAGCGGCGGCAGAAGAGGCGGCAGAGGCAGAGGCTAATGCTGAACTGACAACGGCGACAGCCTAAATATTAACCCAAAAGAGTGATTGAAAGATTGCTCTTTTAAATATAAAATTAGGGGGGGAAGTATGAGCGGGAAAATAGACGCATTAAAAGGTAATGCTATGAAGTATCTTAAATTATTCAAGTTGAGGTGGAAGACTCCAGCCGACGGATATGATGTAAGTTATAAAGAACTAACATGTGCGTCCCTTGGCAGTATGGGGCACGCTGTTGTGCTTGATGTTACACAGTATGTAGAGCTAGCGTCAACTTCAGCTATTGTAAGTATGGTATTTGGAATTTCATTTACATATATTTATTTGTTAGGGTTGATGGGGCAAATTGCAACCTACATATTAACAAGCATAAATGTTGAAGTTATGGATAACTTGGGCGTTATTAGCAAGAAGAAATTAGGTATATTCACAGCAATAGTGGTTGCTTTGCTTGGCGTAACAGGCACGCTCGGGGTAATAGCGTACACTAATGCAAACTTCTTGGTTTGGTTTGAAGCAATTCTGCCCGACTTTATGTTGCATGTGTTTATTGTTATTTTGTGTAGAACACTTCCAGTATATATTAATATAGTAATATTCCGTTTGTTCGGTAAAAAATGGGGCAAATTTAAGCCATATTTGATAATAATGGGTATTCCACTAGTGTTATCATCGCTTGCAGTAGCGTATATTCCTTACGACTCATTAACTCCTAGCAACTTGTTGCTTGCGGTTAGCTTCACAACAAATATGATGATGGGCTTGAGGTTGTCATATGTAGAATATAACCTAACAAGATTCCAAATCATTATGACAAGAAATAGGCAAGAGCGTGTTATTATGAACTCAATATTCCCAATACTTGGTGGTTTGTTGAGCTCAGTTACTGCGTTATTTGTTGCACCACTCGCAAGCGTGTTGGGTTATGAAGTTAACTCAATTGAAATTTATCGTATAATATTGCCAATATTTGGTATTATTGGTGTTATTCCAACATTGCTATTAGTCTATTGCCACGAGAGAACTGTTGTTGCAAAAAACCACGTTATCAAAAAGGTTGGTTTTTGGGAAGGCTTTACTTCAGTTGCAAAAAACAAATATCTTTGGATATCAAAGATGTCGGGTGCATTCAATGTTATTTCATCATTTAGCTTGATGATTCTTAACTGGACACTATTGTACGGATTAAAAATGCAATATTTAATTATATTGACAACGGTTGCATCGTTACCCGCAACCCCCGCAAACTTATTGACGCCTTTCTTGACAAAAAAATGGTCAAATAGGCAAGTTATGTTGGGCTTAAAAACACTGCAAGCAGTTATGATACTATCTTGTTTGCTTGTACTAAAAATTGAAAGTGACTTCTTAGCAATCACAATAGTATTGCTTGCAAGTATGGTTTCAACTGTATGCAACAAACCAGCTTCAATTGTTGGCAAGGCTTGTCTTGCTGACGCGTGGGATTATCACCAATGGAAGTTTGGCGAAAGGGCTGAAGGTGCTTCAGAGTATATGAACTATGTAACTGTTCCGCTTTCAATGCTTCTAGGTTACATGACACCATTTTGCTACGAGCGTGTAGGCTTTATCGGCGATTACGATGTTATGTATGATACCGTTTTGCGTGAAAAAATATTCGTTGTGCATATCTTACTATACGCATTCGAGATAATAATGTGTATGTTGCCATATGCGTTCTACGATTTGACGCCAGAAAGACATCGACAGATGATGAAAGATCTAGAAGAGCGAGCGGCAGCGGAAGAGGCGGCAGGGGCTGCAGCAGAACTGACAACGGCAACGGCGTAAATATTAACAAAAAAGGAGTGATTTAAAAATTGCTCCTTTGAACATAAAATTGGAGGACGTATGAGCGAAAAAACTGAAGCATTAAAAGGTAATATTGTAAAGTATGCTAAGCTATTTAAGTTGAGGTGGAAGACACCAGCTGACGGCTATGATGTAAGTTATAAAGAACTAACCGCAGCTACTGGCGTTACAATGGGTCACGGTGTTGTGCTTGATGTAACACAATATGTTGAAATGGCGGCAACTTCTGCAGTTATCAGTATGATATTTGCGGTTTCATTTACCTATATATATATTATAGGATTAATGGCTAGCATTGTATCTTATATATTTACCGGTTTGAATGTACAAGTATTGGATAATTTAGGCAAAGTTCCTAAAGGTATATTTCGCACATACACAATAGGCACAATTGTTGCGCTAGCTGCAGCTATTAGTATTGCGCTGTCAAATTGGAGCTTTTTAATTGTGCTAGACAGCATTTTGCCATACTTTATGTGGCATGTTGTTGTAGTTATTGTGGCACGTGCACTCCCAATTTATCTAAATATGATTATTTTGCGTCTGTTTGGCAAAAAGTGGGGTAAATTTAAACCTTGGTTCGTGTTAATGGGCGTGCCTACGGCGTTGTGCGCGGTGGGTGTTGCTTATATTCCATACGATAGCTTGACGCCAAACAACTTGCTTTTAGCTGTTAGTATCGTTTCTAACTTGATGTCGGGCCTCAGAATTAACTACACTGCAGAGTATTTGGCAAAGTTCCAAGCACTGCTTACTTGCAATAGGCAAGAACGTGTTTTCTTAAATTCATTCTTCCCAGTTTTGGGTGGTGTGCTAACTTCACTTACTGGTATGATTATTAATCCGCTTGCAACCCTACTGGGCTATGAGGCTAACTCGATTGAAATCTATCGCATAATCTTGCCAATATTTAGTGTAATTGGCTTGATACCAACTGCTTGTATTTTGCTATGTCACGAGAGAACTATAGTTGCAAAATCACACGTTGCTAAAATTGATCCGAAAAAAGCGTTTGTTGCAGCTATTAGCAACAAATATCTATGGATAACAAAACTCTATAACGTATTTGCAGAAATTTCAACTTTTACTATGATGATTTTAAGTTGGACTATCCTTTATCAATATAAAATGCAATGGCTAAGTTGGATAACGGTTATAGCTACTATTCCCGCAACCCCCGCAAACTTGATAACGCCATTTTTAACACGAAAATATTCCAGCAGAAGCATTGTTATAATTATGAAATCATTACAAACGATAAGCATATTATCTTGCTTGTTGATAATCAAAATACAAACACCAGCAGTTGTTATCACATTATTGTTGTTAGCGTGTGGATTTAGCACATTGTTCAGCAAACCCGCTCAAGTTATAAACAACGCGTGTGTGGGCGATGCGTGGGATTATCACCAATGGAAACACGGCGAGCGTATGGAAGGCGCAACTGAATACATAGGTTACGTTACAATTCCTATGGCGCTAGGTTTGGGATATATGACACCATTCTTGTACGAGAAGGTGGGCTTTATTGGTGACTATGACATTATGTATGACTCCGTTATGAGACAAAAAGTATTCACCATACATATCTTGCTATTTGCCTTAGAAGTGTTTATGTGTATGACGCCATATTTCTTCTATGATTTAACGCCAGAAAAACACAAGCAGATGATGCAAGACTTGCGTGACCGAGCCGCTGCGGAAGATGAGCAAATGCGATTGCAAGAAGAAGGGCTCACGGCAACAGACGAGCTGACTGCAACAGCAACCTAATAAATCAAAATAGCACCGCAAGGTGCTATTTTAACGTATTGTTAAGTTTATATATAAATTAAAAAAATAGTTTTAATATTTGTAAATATGTGTTAATATATATTTATGAGTGAGAAAACATATTACTATCCTTTAGGGGATGACAGAACAAAAAAATATCATTATCCAATATCCAAGTTTATTCGTATGATAGGCCGTAACATAATATGCCACGGCTATAAAGTTGAGGGAGCTGAAAACATTCCAGCTGAACCTGCAATTTTTGCTGCAAATCACGCTAAACTAGTTGGTCCAATGGCAATGGAAGTTTGTCATAAACGTAGCTACAGAGTGTGGAGCGTTAGTAGGATGCTAGAACCAACAGATTTTTCTAATCATATAGTTACAAATGTATTCCCTAATATTAAGGGCTTTGGGCGCAAGGCATTGTACGGGCTTGCGGTTGCGTTATCATATCCATTTACAAGGCTAATGCTTAGCTATGAACCTATTCCCGTTTATAAAGATACAAGGATTCTTAACACATTTAGAAAGTCTGCCCAAACTATTTGTGAGGGCAAAGATATAGTGTTGTTCCCAGAGTGTAAAGATCGCGCCGAAGGATACAATTATGTAAACCAAGTTGTGGGCGGAGTTGCAATTACTGCAAGAGAGTGCCTTAAAACTAGCAAAAAACCAATTAGTATCGTACCCGTTTATGTGTGCCAAAGTTTAAAGAAAGTTGTTTATTGCAAGCCTATAGTTGTTGAAAATGTGGCTAACTTTAAAGCGCAAACTGCAACAATTATTGAGCATATTATGAACGAAATTGAGGGTGCAGGAAAAGCGCTTCCACCACACCGCATCACCCCATATGACAACACATATAAAAATGATAACAAATAATAAAACAGAAAAAATACAATTGCAAAAATATTAAAAAAGTGTTATACTTAACTATACGGAAAAACATATAATTTATAGATAAGGAGCATTTTTTTGATAGATACAAATATTAAAGCTGGGCAAAATTTTGGCGACACATTTGAAGAACAAGAATTAAGCCGTGCCATAAATAACAAAGTGCAAACTCTTAAAAATATGGTTTTGCCAAGTAACTACATTAATCCATATAGTGGCATTATGGTTCCCGATATAGAGTTTTTGGATACCTATGAGGCATATAATTATTGTTTGCGCGAATTGGGTAGAGTTGATATTGAGTACATTGCGCATATTACATATAAAAGTCATAGTGCAATAATAACAGATTTAAAAGGAATAATTTTTCAAAATCCAGACAAGTGGCAAGAAACATTTTATAAAGGATATGAAACGCGCGAAAAATATTTATCGGGCAATTTAACATATAAAATGAACCGCGCAATTGAGGTTGGCTATAGTTTTGACGGATATTTTAATGGCAATGTGCAAGCTATAAAAAGCATAATGCCACCAAAGGTTCAATTTAAAGATATTTATGTTACGTTGGGTACGCCTTGGCTCCCAGACTATGTAGTTAATAATTTTATAAGATTTTTGTTTAATATCGACGGTGCAAAAAACGTATGGCGCACCGATATTGTGAGGTATGAAAATGCTATACAAGAGTGGGTTGTAGATAAGCCACTTATACTTGAGCGTTCTGCAATAAACCTCACTAAATTTGGCACAAAACGAGTTGGCGCGTTAGAGATAATAAGGCGCACGCTAAATCATAAACCATTATCTGTGTATGATGTTATGGATTCACCCAATGAAGCGGGCAAAACAATAACGGTGTTAAACACCAGAATGACGGCATCATTGCAAGAAAAAAGGCGATTAATTTTAGAAGTATTTAACACTTGGCTCCCTAAACAAGCTGAGGCAGTTAGTGATATTGAAGATATTTATTACAGCAAGTTTGGCAGCACAATTACAAGGCAATTTAATAGCGAATATATAGTGTTGCGTGAGAGTAATCCTAATATTACATTATATGACTATCAAAAAAAGGCAATAGCGCGCATTATTGAGTCTGATAGCACCTTGCTAGCTCACGATGTTGGCAGTGGCAAGACGTATGCTATGATTGGTGCGGGTATGGAAATGCATTTTATGGGCATATCTAAGCGCAATATGTATGTGGTTCCAAACAACATAGTTGGGCAGTGGGAGCAGAGCTTTTACTCAATGTATCCATACGCATATATAAAAGTAATCAGTGCAGAAACATTTAAGCCAAACGTACGCGCCAGTGTGCTAGAGGATATCCGCGACAGCAATTATGACGCAGTTATTATAGCATACAGTTGTTTTGAGATGATAAAGGTGGGAGAAAGCATAGCCATTGCAGAACAAAAAGCTAGGCTAGCGCGCATTGATTATGCAATAAGCACCGCGGGCAGATTGGGCATTACTAGGCTATATCAGAAGCGAGCATTGGTGGAAAAAACACTTGCAAAGCTTGAAAAAGAAGAAGATAAAAACTCAAAAGAGGTCTGTTTTGAAGATTTATGCATAAACACTTTATTCGTAGATGAAGCGCATAACTTCAAAAACATCAAAGTGGAAACCAGTATGCAGTATGTTAGAGGAATGTCGCACACGGGTTCAAGAAAGGCAAAAAATTTAATGGCAAAGTGCAAAACCGTTTATGCTAACAACGGTGGCAGAGGTGTGGTTTTTGCAACTGGCACGCCCATAACCAACTCAATGACCGATTTATATGTAATGCAACAGTATTTGCAGCAATCTGAACTTGCAACGCTAGATTTAGATAGTTTTGACAATTGGGTTAGTATGTTTGCAGAAATGGTTGATGAGTGCGAAGTGGATGTTGATGTAAATGCCTATAGGCAAGTTACGCGATTTTCATATTTTCATAACTTGCCAGAACTAGTTGGTTTGTTGGGGCAAGTGGTTGACTTCCATAAAGTTAATGAAGAAGATTTGCCAGACATTGATGACAGCGAAATTAATAAAAAAGTAGCTAGAAGTGCGCAACAAAAACTAGAGATAGCAAACATAGCAAATCGCATAGAACTTATACGTGGCAAACTTGTAGATAGGCGCGAAGATAATATGTTAAAAGTTACCGTTGACGGCAGAAAATTGGCGTTAGATGTAAGGCTATTAAACAACAATTTAAGTGCAGATAAATGCAGCAAGACGGTGGCTTGCGCAAATAATGTTTATAATATTTGGTGTGAAACACGTCAGCAAAAGGGCACGCAAATGGTGTTTAGTGACATTGGTACACCAAAGGCAGAATTTAACATTTATGATGAATTAAGGTGTCTGTTAGTGCAGTTAGGGATACCCAAAGTTGAGATTGGATTCATACACGAAGCGACAAATGAAATAGAAAAAACCAATCTTTTAGACAGTATGCGCGCGGGTAAAATGCGAGTGCTTATTGGCAGTACGCCAAAAATGGGCATAGGTGTAAATGTGCAAAACAGAATGGTTGCGCTGCATCACTTAGATGTACCTTGGCGCCCTTCTGATATGACGCAACGCGAAGGTAGAATACTAAGGCAAGGCAACAGAAATGAGGTTGTAAAGATATTTAGATACATAACTGAAGGCACTTTTGACGCGTATTCTTGGCAGATATTAGAGAGCAAACAGCGCTTTATTTCGCAGCTGTTGTGTGGCAATATTGGCATTAGGGATAGTGCAGAAATCGATGACACAGTGTTAACATATGCCGAAGTAAAGGCGCTTGCAATAGGCAATCCACTTATAAAGCATAGGGTGGAGACATACAACGATTTTATGAAATATCGCACGCTTGAGAGGCAAGACTTGCAACATAGGCAAGAGTTAATAGCAACGTTGCCTATTGAAGAGGGGCGTGCAGAAAGGTTGCGTTACAGAATAGCCGCAGTAACTGCTGATAATGAGCGTTACACGCGTGAATTTGTGGCAATTAAGGGTGGAAAAACCGAAATTGGGCAAGCAATTATAGACGGAGTTAATGGCAATCTTGCGGGAACAGTTGCGCGCGATAGCGTTATAATGGAGTATCAAGGCTTCAAAATTGTAATTCCACAACAATCTAGCCCCGCCAAAAAGATGGTAACAATAAGTGGCAATGCAGATTATAATATTGAGGTAGGCGACTCGGGCGTTGGCGCTATAATTAGGGTTGACGGATACTTAAAATCGCTCAACGAATATATTGCAAAGCTCACAGAAAACGCCAAGATACTTGAAGATAACATTGAAATTTGGCACAAAGAGA
>JAWXUT010000049.1:0-12212 GCA_044426075.1 Bacillota bacterium | reverse complement strand
TTTGGGTGCAGCAACAGCAGTGTTATCATTTACAGATGTTAACGGCAAAGTTGTAACACTAAATTGGGATGTAACAATAGTAGACGCAGCTACTGATCTAACAGCAGTTGAGAGTATTGCTTTAGTAAGTGGAACAGTTTCAAGTTCAGTAGAATACAAAGGCACATTAAACACCTCAAATGTTGCAATTACAGCAACACTTGCAGATGGCACAACAGAGAGTGTAACAGCAAGTGACTTGACAATTTCAGCAATTGATACATCAGTATTGGGTGCAACATCAATAACAATTGCATATGGTGGTGTATCAATAACACATAATGTTACTGTATCAGCAACAACAAGCCAACAAGCAGCATATGCAACAGCAATTGAGTTGACAACAGCACCAGCAAGCACAGTTAATAGATTGGCAACACTTGATACA
Organism: Bacillota bacterium; assembly: GCA_044426075.1. GTDB lineage: Bacteria > Bacillota > Clostridia > Christensenellales > DTU072 > JAWXUT01. The sequence continues at coordinate 11,785 of JAWXUT010000049.1, read as the reverse complement.
AGTGCAGTAGTTGCAAAAGTAACATATCTAGATGATTCTGCAGCAAGCTTTATTTACAGTGATTTAGCTATTAGTGATGCAGATACAGACACAATTGGCACAAAGTCAATAACAATTAGCTACACCGATACATATGGCAATGTTGTTACTTGTTCTCATTCTTACGAGGTTGTGGCTCTTGCAAGTGAAACAGCAGCAAGCATAACTGTAACAAGTGGCACATTGGCAAACAAGGTAGCTCAAAATGATACATTAGATACAACAAATGCAGATATTAAAGTTGTGTATGCAGATGGCAGTTCATCAGCACAAACAGTAACAGTTGCACTAGATAGTTCAATTTTGGGTGAGGCAACAGCAGTGTTATCATTTACAGATGTTAACGGCAAAGTTGTAACACTAAATTGGGATGTAACAATAGTAGACGCAGCTACTGATCTAACAGCAGTTGAGAGTATTGCTTTAGTAAGTGGTACACTTGCAAATACTATAGACTATGCAAGCACACTAAACACAGAAAAAATAGAAGTTATCGCAACACTAGCCAACAGCACAACAACAACTTTAACTGAAAGTGATTTAACATTTACTGGCTTAGATGCTTATGACTATAACGGAACAAGCTTAACAATAACATATGGTGGTGTTTCAATAACACACGATGTTTCAGTAGAGGTATCAAGTTATCAATCAAATAGAATTGTAAAAACTATCTCAGTAACAGAAGGCACTGTTCCAAGTAAAGTTGTAGTAGGCGGCACACTTCTAACAAGTAATTTAACTATAGACATTGTATATTACAGTGATCTAAAAACTACACTTCCAAGTGGATTTGTTATTGGTGAAATTGATACAGATGAAGTTGGCTCAAAGACATTTGATGTAAGCTACACAGATGCATATGGCAATGTTGTTACAACACAGGTTCCATATGAAGTTGTAACCGCAGGTTCATTAGTTTCTGTTACGTCTTTAGAAAGTGTCCTGATTACAGATTTTGTTGCAAACAGCACATTGTCTTCTGATAACAATGCAGGATTCTTGAGTGATGATAACACAGTACTATATGCTGGCGACTATAATGACTTCCACTTTAGAGCGGTAGCTTATGGATTAGATAGCAATAATAATCTTTTAGCATACACAATGAGTCAAATTGAAACTTCAGTTTCTATTAAGATTGATGGCGTTGAGTTAACAGCATCACAATTAGCTACTTACTTTGATGATATTGATTATTCAAACGTAACATTCAATTTCTCCGAACAAGCTCTAGGCAAAACATTTACAATTACAGTTACGGCAACAACATCTAACGGAAATAGCGGCAATGCTTCATTCGATACAGAAGTAACTGTTATGGAAGGCTACAACCTTTATGAGGCATATGAATTGTCACTATACGATAACCGCAACTCATTTAGTGGCGACGAAGACACTTGGACAGCATTTAAAACATACTATGGCATAAATGACATTGATGTAGACGAAATTTCAAACTTCATTTTGCAAGCTGATCTAGTTATCACAATGGATGACATTGCAAAATCACTACTATGGAGTGATGGCACATTGGTTGATGAACTTGGCAACACAATTGCAAAAACAGATAACTATGATGCTGCGGTTAAAGTAACAGATGCAACACTACTTGGCACTTTGCGAGATGTTAACGGCAACGGCATTTACAACAGAGATATGACTTCTGATGAAGAAGTTGTAATTGAAGGTAACTACTTTACAATTGATGCTTCAAACATAAGCTTGATGGTTGTTGAAAACGGCGAAACAAACGGTATTACCGGCACAACAACAGCAGATTCAAGCGATGATAACGCAATTACAACACATACAGCAATGTTCTACCACTCATATGAAACACCAGAAAGTGGCGACATTTATGAGACCGTAGAGGGTGTGTCAGTAAATGATGGCGCGCAAGTTACTTGGACTAACCTTGGTTTAACTGGTAATGCACCAAACAACGGCTCTGTTTACAACTCAGGTGGACTAATTGCAGTAAAAGCTAACACAGTAAGCTTCAGCGCAATAAACAACATCACAAACTACTTCTATATCGCTTACTTCTTCAATCGTAACGCTGGAGATTATCTTGATTATCGCGAGAACAGCGAAACTTATATATTAGATAGTTGTAAAATGTTAAACACATATCAAAATACACTGTACGTACAATTTGTTAAAGAATTGTTGATTATGGATAGTATTATTGATGGCTGTGGTGGACCTGCAATAATCAGTGATAGTAATTTCTGGGATGCAGATACCACAACCGATGATTACACTGGCACTGTAGACTTACTATTTGCTTGCACAATTAACGTAATTAACAGCGAAATCACAACCACACTTAGCGGTAATGAACCTTGGTTTGTAACTTACAATGCTTCTTCACTAGTTACTCAAGTAGCTTCTGCAAATGCATTGTTTGATGACACTTACGCTTCAGCTGGTCTTGGCGATACTGGTTACAGACTAACTCAAGATATAGAGGGCACTGGTTACTTGAATGTAATTTGCGTATTTAAACGCTATGGCGAGATGTCAGTTGGCGGTGGCGGAAGCGACCCTGTTGGCGGTACATATACTGAATATGCAAGTTGGGCAGATTACAAAGCAGGCACAACTAGCTACCACGGCACAAATATTGATTCAACTGCTGCAAATGCAGATACATCATATTCATCAATTATGTTTGAATCAACTGCAACTGGCGGATACATCAGTAGTGGTGTTGCAACAAATGGAATAATTTCATACAGCACTTACTATCAACAAGGCACACCATATTTTGGTGATGGCAATGTAAACGTATATATTCCTGCATATGGATTTATGGTTGTTCTTGAAATGTTCGCAGTATAACAATTAACAACAAAATACAGCAACAAAGGGGCGACATTAATTTGTCGCCCTTTTTCTGTAAATATTTACTACGTGCTATTGAATTATCAACAAGTTGACAAACTTGCAAATATATGGTACATTTAATGTAGTGGGATTCACCCCAACAAAAAGGAAAAATTATAATGAATAAATCTACACAAAACTATAATGGAACAAGCAATTTATTCGCTACAAATGGCGGGATAAAGGCAGAAAGGGCAAAAAAACGCGTCTTGGCAATAGGGGTATTGGTGCTTGTTGCTGTTTTAGTTGCAGTGTGTGTGGTTGTGATTATGCAGACAAACAGTGCAGATTACGTGCCAACTAGCGTGAGCGTTGATGGGTTAGAAAATGTATTAAATGATAGCGGGAGCATTGAGCTAACAGTTGCAGAAAGTAGTGCAACATCATACAGTAGCCAAGTTGCTTTTGCAGTTAACGTTGAGCCATTTTTGATAGGATACAGTGTTCAAATTGCAGACACAAGCGTAGCAAAAGTAAGTGAAGGCGTGTTGTATGCTGTTTCTGCGGGCAAAACAACTATGGATATTATTGTTAAGGAAGAGGTTGTTGCAACCTACAACATAGTGATTTATGACGAGTTAGGCAACCTTACCTACACCGTAAATTATATAAATATAAGTGACAACGACACCGTTATTGCAACCTATGAGGTAACCAGTGGCAAGTCAATGGCAGAAATGGATTTTGTAGCACCAGATATGCCCAGTCTAACGGGCTATTACGCATCAAAGTGGATAATTGAAGGCGCTACAACCACATTTTTCTTAGACACCGTTGTTGATAAAGATTATGTGATTACAGTTGCATACACCGCTATTCCTGTTAGCATAGTTGGAGGCAGTTTATCCACATCCACAATAACATACAAAAATGCAATGGATGAGTTTAGCATAGCATATACAGCAAGCGCGGGTTCAAATAGTGGCTACACCTTTAGTTCAAGCAATATGCCCGACGGCTTAATTTTGCAATCTGACGGCATAATTTACGGCGTGCCCTACACCAGCGGAACCGTTAGTTTTGATGTAACAGTAACCGATAAAAATGGCACAACCGCAACCACGGAATTTTCAATTACAATCGCCAAAAGAAGTTTAGATATATACGTTTACAACACCACAGTGGAGTACGATGGCACCATTCAAACCGTAAAAGTAGAGGTGCAAAACATAGCAGAAAATGACGACGTTTCCGCAACAATAGCCTTCAGCACCGACCCAATCGAAGTTGGCTCATACATAGGCACCTTATCTGGTCTTACTGGCGAAGACAGCATCCACTACACTTACAACAGCTATGTTGATAAATATGGCACGCTAACTATTATCTAATTAATAGGATAGCAAGACTTTACATAGATTTTACATTTTAAATTCTACAATTTTAGGCACAATATGGTAATATATAATTATGGCAAGTTGAGATAATGAATTATGCCATAAATCAACCTTATGGCAGTTTTAAGTTTTGATAACTTGCCGTATGTTATAATTCAACTATAGGATTGATAAAAGATTAGAAGAAAAGAGAGGAATACATGGATATATTTACATATTTGTTGTTGTTTTGTGCTGGACTTGGCGTATTTCTTTACGGAATGAAAGTAATGAGTGAGAATTTGGAGCGTGCTTCGGGTTCTAATATACAAAAGTTATTTGATAAGGTTACAGACAACAAAGTTTTGGGTGTGGCAATTGGATGTGGCGCAACAGCAGTTGTGCAAAGTTCTAGTGCTACAACGGTTATGGTGCTAGGTTTTGTTAATGCAGGAATAATGAGTTTGTATCAAGCAACCACAATAATAATGGGTGCTAATATCGGAACCACAATAACGGCGTTTATAGTATCATTGAAAGCGTTGCCAATAAGTTCAATATTTATGGCATTTGCGTTAGTTGGCGCATTTATAATAATGTTTGCTAGAAAGGATAAATTTAAACTTGCGGGTGGAATTTTTGTAGGATTGGGCTTGATATTTATCGGGCTTGATATAATGAGCACAAATATGGAATTTTTGCGTGAGAACGAAACATTTTTAAATGTATTTGAAACAATGCGTAATCCATTTGTACTATTTTTAGTAGGTGCGTTATTTACGGCAGTAATACAGAGTTCATCGGCGGCAACCTCGATTGTAATAACAATGGTTATGGCGGGCGTTCTGCCAATAAGCAGTGGCTTGTACATCATACTAGGTACAAACTTAGGCACGTGTATCACGGCATTTATGGCATCAATTGGTGCAACCAAAAACGGACTTCGTACGGCATTTATCCACTTGTTTTTCAACTTAATAGGCGCAATAATATTCTTCCCAATATTGTTGATATTTGAAACACCTATTGTTACACTGTTGGATAAAGTTGGCTCTGAAGCTATGGCTATTGCATATTTCCACTTGGCATTTAACTTGACAACAACACTTATTCTGTTGCCATTTACCAAATATTTTGTTAAATTTGTACTTAAAATTATTCCTGATAGTCCACAAACGGCAACCCAGCCTGATGAACTTAAAATGGAATTTTTAGATGATAGACTTATGGCAACACCTTCTGTTGCAGTGGCGCAACTTGGCAAAGAAGTTTACAGTTTGGGCATAACAGCAAGGCACAACTTTGAGCGTGGTGTGCTAGCACTTGTAACTGCAGACATCAGCGAAAAACAAGCGATTTTAGATACAGAAAAGCGCATTGACTTCTTGACAAACGCCATAACAAACTTTGCAGTTAAGTTATCTAGCCATAATCTTAACGACAGCGACGAAGTTGAACTTAGCGCAGCTATGCACATTGTAACGGATATGGAGCGTATCGGCGACCACGCTGTTAACCTTGTTGAATATGCAGAAAAACTTCACAATGGGCAGTTAAAATTGCAAAAATCAGTTATAAAAGAATTTAAAGCTATGTCTTCTACTGTAGAAAATATGCTTGTGCTATGTGAAGATTATGCAAATACAAAAGATAAATCCATTTATGAGGAAATCTACAAATTAGAAGATATAGTTGATAATATGAAAGATGATTATTCAACTGGACACATCGCACGACTATCTGCAAACATATGTTCTGTTGAAACGGAAGCTATTTACTTCGGTGTTATAAACGACCTCGAGAGGGTTGCTGACCACGCCACAAACATAGCTAAAAGCCTTGACCCATCAATTGTAGAGCGTCGCATAACCATACGCAAAAACGCAAAAGAAGAAGCTTCATCTGAGGCATAAGGAGCAATAAATGAACCTGCAAATTTATGGCAAAGCAAAATGTTTTGGCACACGCAGTGCGGAGAGATTTTTTAAAGAAAGAAAAATAAAGTATCAGCTAATTGACACAACTATTAAAGGAATGTCCGCTGGTGAACTTGATTCTGTTATTAAAGCAGTAGGCGATATTGAGCTACTTATGGATACCAAAAGCCCACTTTACAGTAGCCTAAACATCGGTTTAATGCGCAATACAGAAACAAAAAAGAAGGCTCTTTTAGAGAATCCAAAACTATTAGCAACACCAATTGTTCGTGATTGTGTTTCACGCCGCGCGACGGTGGGGGATTGCACAGCTGTTTGGAAAGAGTGGCTAAAATAGCAATATCTTTTATAAACAAATATATAAAATTCAGCAACCTTAGGGTTGCTTTTATTTTAATTGATATTGACATTATTATATAATTATGATACACTTAATGCAACAAAATGGCGAGAGTTAATATTAGAGGGTACAATGATTTTTAAAGACAATAGGGTAAAATGGTATATAAAAAAAGGTATAGCTTGCGTGCTAATTGTGCTTATATTAGCTGTTGTAGGCTATGGCATAATTTTGGTTGACTTTTATTCTGTGGAGGCATTTATGGTGGAATCTGAGCCTAGTGTTGACGGGCAAATAACAATAATGAGTTCAAATGTACGCAACCACAATTGGAGCGACACTGGTGACACAAGTTGGTATGTTCGCGCGGAGTTGCAGCTAGAGCAAATTGCAGAAGTTGCGCCCGATATAATTTGTTTTCAAGAGGTAAAGTGCACACAAGAGTACTATTTTAATGAAAATTTACAAGGATACAACAGTGTTATAACCTATCGCGACTCATCAATTACGGCAGAATCGGTGCCAATTTATTATAGGGCAGACAAGTTTAATCTAGTAGAATCGGGTTCATTTTGGTTTTCAGAAACGCCCGCAGTGAGTTCGGTGTCGTGGGGGTCATCGTTCCCAAGAATATGCACATATGTTGTATTAGAAGAAAAAGCGACGGGATCTGTTTTTGCGGTATTCAACTCACATTTAGACCATAAAAGTGAAGAAGCGCGCTTAAATAGCATCCAAATGATAATAGAAAAAATAGCAGAACTCGGCGATATCCCCGCAATATTTATGGGTGATTTAAACGGATCAGAAACCTCATCAGTATATGAAGCCGCCACAAATTACTTTGAAGATGCCAAATATATTGCAACAGAAACAATGTCTAGCCCCTCATTTAACGGGTTTGGCACAGTTGAAGCAGACGATATGGAATGGTTGCTAGATTATTGCCTATTAACCGAATCCGACTTTATCGCACTCAGCTACAGCATATTAAACACAACGGCAAATGGCATATATCGCAGCGATCACTACCCCCTAGTATGCACCTTGCAGTTTGCATAAAGTATAAAAATTTAGATAATTATTAATTGCACAAAATATCAACTTCCCAATATTTCCACCGACATTTTTGCGCGTGAATTAGTTGTTTAAATTTTCCAACTACCCGTTTTAGTTGAACCTATCCTTGTAATAACACCAAGCTCCTTTAGCTTTTTGCATATCCTTTCTGCTGTGCGAGTAGATATTTCTAAACTATATGCAATTTGTTTGTTTGTGATATTATTATTTTGCTTAATTAAATTATATACCTTTTCATCATTTCCACCAAGGTTTACACCGACATTTCTACCGACATTTACACCGACATTTTTTGCAGTTTCTTGGTCGTTGTAATTAATATGCATTTCTCTATTTTTTAAACTATGCTCTCCGTTTAATATAAGATTGTCAAAAAAATTGAGCAAAAACTGTTTATTTGCATAAATATTCTTTGGCGCGTTGGTATAGTTTGCCCTAACCAATGCATTTCTGAAGTACCAAGAATTTGTCGAAAATATGTAATTAGTAGCATTAATACCCAATGTGCGAAGATATTTTATAGCAAAAACTGCCACGGCTCTTGTGTTTCCCTCGCAAAATGGATGTATTTGCCATATCCCAGAAATAAAATTTGCAAAATGTTCTATTAATTCACTATCTGCCAATCCTTTATAATTGAATTGTTTTTCGGCTGCAAAATCATAATCGAGAGTCGCGTTAATCATATCTGCGCTTGAATAGTATACGGTGTCACCATCAAGAACCCATTCATCTTTTGTGATATTGTAATCTCTAATTGCTCCCGCAAACTTGAATCCCTCAAAAATTCGCTTGTGTATACCTATATATTGCGCAGGACTAAAAACGAAAGTTTTTTCACTCAAAATTTCCGCGATTCTAGCAGAAACCTTGTCTGCCTCTTCTGTTCTATTTTCTATTAAACTGCGTGTTTGTTGTGACTTATAATATGAATTCAATCTATTTTTAACATCTTCAAAAGTTATATCGCCTTCTATATTGGCTTTTGCGATTTCAATTAAATAAGGGCTAGGCTTTAACCCATCCACTTCTTGTAAACCAATTGCCGTATGCCACGCTTCGCTTTTTACGTATTTTAATGGTTCGCCTAATTTTGTATACTCATCGAAATTCATAATAACTCCTTTTGTATATTATAACATATTTTCTTCAAATTGTCAATTTTTAGGATAAAAATAGCGCTCATTTGTACTTTAAAAACACCACAAAAAATGTGGTGCTTTGATGTGGTTGTAGTTTTACATTGTCCAGAATGTGCCGTTTTGTTCGGTGACGCGTTTTATTTCTAGTTCGCAATTTTCTGTTGCGCATACATAGATAAAGTAGTATTCGTCGTTGTAGCTGCCAAAGATTTCATAGGTGATGCGTTCGGTGTTGCCATAGGGGATAACGGCTAGGCGGATTGTTTCTACTTCTAGCTTGGTTGATATTTTTGCAAGGGCGTCGGCTTCGGTGTAGTTGATTTCTAGTGTGTCGCGCTCGGTGTGGTTTAGGATATAGTTGGTGGCTTCTATGCCTAGCAATGCGCCTGTGTCACTTGCTATTTTAATTTGTATTAGGTCGTTGTAGTAGATTATGTCATTTTGCGTGTATGCTAGGTTTACATATACCGTACTATTGCTATTGGCTACCCAAACTACAGTTAAGTTGCTATATCCTAATGTTGTGGCATAGTCTTCTGCCAAACCTTTGCACTCCTCATTTGATAGTGTGGGGTTGGTGATTTCTCTATAACAGCTGTATTCTATTAATAGTCCGCCTTGCTTTGTTATTTCTGCATTGCAGTATTCATTATCTATCATAAAGGAATAAATAAAGCTAGCTAGCGTGCCACTTGATTCACCTATTTTTGTTATTTCTGTGGCGGATTGAAAATAATTTTTTAGTGCGGTTTGCGCCTCTTCTTCACTGATTTCAGCAAGCCCGCTTAGTACATATGCGCTCCCTGTGGTGTCGGTGTCGCTAAATGGTCCGTCATATATCAATTCGGGATAGCTTACTTCGTCACTGCTAAAATACTCGCACACCGCGGATAACAGTGTGATTCCCTCTGTGATGTCGCCAGTTATGCTATCCCCATCTGCAAGACTTGAACCCGAAAAACTCATATTTTCTATTAGTAGTGTTACTAGTTCGTGCAAGGTCTCTAAATTGTTGCTCTCTTCTGCAGAAAGCGTGCCATTGTCAATCGCGCTCGCCAAGTATCCGCAATAATCGCCTAGTTTGTTTATAAAGGATATTATCGTTGTCATATCATCATACTGCCCGCTTAAATCACTCAAATTGTTTACAACTAACGCGCAGTCGGTTGCAACATCGTATAGTAGCGACGATTGTATGCTTGAATCCGCCGATATATTTATTTTTGCAAGCTTTAACTCTGTGTCTGATAAGGTATCTATTGCCTCATAGTATGACTTTTTGTAGAAACTATCTAGTGTTGTGTCATATTGCTTGTTTCTATTAACCGCTATGCCGAGCCCAGTTGCGAGACCCGCTACTATTATTAGCACCAAAAAGGTGCCCATTATTGATTTTGAATACTTTTTCATCTATCCTCCTACAAGCAGAATGAGTGACTGCCTATTGTCATTTTTACTTCAAGTGACCATATCCACGCGCTCGTTGCTGTTGCGGGATTGTAATAATAGAGGCAGCCTCCCGTGGGGTCCCAACCGGCTAGCGCATCAGTTGCAGCCTTTATTGCGGTATCATCTGGCGTTAAATTAATTTGCCCGTCATTTACAACAGTGAATGCCCAAGGTTGATAAATTACACCCGATAGTGTGTTTGGGAAACTGCTGCTTGATACGCGGTTAAGAACCACAGCTGCCACCGCAACTTGCCCCAAATACGATTCTCCTCTGGCTTCGCCATAAACAAGCCGCGCAAGTAAATATACGTCACTTGAAACTGATGAGCTAGAACTGCTACTTGTAAGTGTTATGCCTAGCGCCGCTGCAGTTTGCGTGCCAACTATGCCATCTACCGTCAGCCCATTTACCCGCTGAAAATACTTGACCGCTTCGGTTGTTAAACTGCCAAAAATGCCGTCAACAGAACCCGTGTAGTATCCCCAATTTTTCAGCTTTGTTTGTATTGTGGTTACCGTTGAACCAGTTGCGCCTTGTTTAATAGTTGAAGCGTCGGCTTCATTATTAATAACAAATGTGTCGGTGTAGAACACCAGTGTAGTCATTATTATTAGCACCACCATAATGCCAAATGTAAGATATTTGTACCAATTTTTTATATTCATAATCGCTCCTTAATTAAATATAGTTATGGCTAAAGCGCACATAAAATTGTAGATAATGTTGTGTTGTAATCCATAGGAACAAGGCCGTTAGGATTGATAAAGATACCTAGTGTTGCATCAGCGGGCACAACCGCCAGTGTCAAAATAGTGAGAATTGCAAGTGCTATAAATGCTATTATTCCTTTTGTCATAACTCCTCCACAGCCATTGTATTGCCATTTATGCATTGGAATATTCAAAATCCCATAAAAAAACTGCAAAGAAAATTCTTTACAGTATAGAAGCAAATTTCATTCCGATAGGAATTTCACTGTCACGGAGTGGCAATTTCATTTATTTTAATGTGGATGCAGGAGCCAGAAGACAAACACGTTGGGTTGAATGAATAGTGAAGAGTGGAGGATAAAATTATATAAAACGCCGTTGTTTGTGTAACGCACCCTACAATCGTATGCATTGCGTTTCACCATTTGTTTGACGATTGCACCCACATCTGCCTTATTCTATTGTTATTTTCTGAGCTTTCAAAATAATATAATACAAAACTGCAAAAACTTGTTTTTGTTATAACCCTTTACGCGGATATATTTTGCGATACAATAGTTACGCGAAGGGACACACTCTACTTCTTCTATTGCCACTTCCTTCGCTGAACTAAAAGACTTGCAAAATATATGCGGGTCAAGGGCAGTTTTAACCTCTTTAAAAATATATATTTCAATCCTTATCTCAAGTTTATATTTACTCCTATACTTTATCCCTCTTAGACAAGAGGGGACAGTCAGTTTATATTTATGACTAGCCAATGTGGGTATTGAGGAGTTTTGGGGTCAAGCCGCCCTCGGAAAAAGAGGCTTGTTCGCTTTCTTTTGCATACTTTTCCTTGCCGAATTGCAAAGAAAAGTTTGTATGATTTATTACC
>JAWXUT010000048.1:0-12479 GCA_044426075.1 Bacillota bacterium | reverse complement strand
AAACAAAAGTGGAAGAAACTCATTGTTGTTGCGGAAGCCATAAAGAAGAAGAAAAAGTGGAAGAAACACACTGCTGCTGCGGAACTAAAGAAGAAGCAAAAGTGGAAGAAGAGCATTGCTGTTGCGGAACTAAAGAAGAAGCACCTAAAGCTCCAACTTGTTCATGTTGCGCGGATATGGAAGCAGAAGCAACGGGTTGTTCTTGTACTAGCGGAATGACTGAAGCTGCTCCTAAAAAGACATTTATGCAAAAGGTTGCAAGTATTTTCACATACGGTTTTGGCGGTTTCTTAGATGAAATTGTTGTAAACTTCATTGTAGGCATTGTAATTGCGGCGTTAATAACTACACTTATTCCAACCGAAGTATTTACCTATTTTTCTAATCCTTGGTTGCAAATGTTGTTGATGCTTGTTGTTGGCATACCTATGTATGTGTGCTCAACTGCCTCAATTCCAATTGCGGTGGCTTTGGTTCTTAAAGGATTGAGCCCTGGTGCTGCCTTCGTATTTTTGTTTGCGGGTCCCGTTACAAATGTTGCTTCTTTAACTATGCTTACAAAAAATTTAGGCAAAAAAGTTATGGCAATCTATCTTTCAAGCGTTGCCGTTTGTTCTGTATTCTTTGGATTTATCTTAGATTTAATCATAGAAGTTACAAACTACAGCGGTCTTGATAACATATTAAACACTGTTACCGGTTGCGAAGAACCAATCTACAAAATAGTCATAGCATCCATATTTGGGGTGTTGGTGTTGTGGAGTTTGTATCGCAGATTTGCCCCAAAAATAAAAGCACGTATTTCTCGCGCATAAAAAAAGCAAGCCTTTTAATGAAATTGCCACTCCGTGCCAGTGAAATTCCTACGGAATGAAATTTGCAAGCAAATGAAAGTCGCTTACGCGAATTGAGGATAAAATTATATAAACTAAACGCCGTTGTTTGTCAGTTACACAAACAACGGCGTTTTATATATTGAAAGGGGAGTGAACCCTGCGGGTGAATGAATATTGGATAATGAATAATGGTGTAATATCTGTTTTTTCACGCCTTCTGCGATTTAATTTTAAAATTTAACAAAAATCCCTACACAAGGCGGTTTATTTGTGGTACAATATAATCTATAAAGCTATCCTTTTCTTTAAAATATAATGGTTAAAGATAAATAGTTAGCTTCAATTATAGAAAGAGGTATTTTAATGGGATTCTTTGATAGATTTTTTCAAAAGGAAAAAACAAGACAAATAAAGAAAGTTGAACTTATTGCGGATGCAATTACAGCTCTTGAACCTAAGTATTCTGCGCTAAATGACGTGGAACTTGCGGGGCAAACGGATATTCTTCGTGCAAGATATAAAGGTGGTGAGTCACTTGATAAGTTGCTTAATGATGCCTTTGCGGTTGTAAGAGAGGCAAGTAAGCGTGTGCTTAATATGCGCCACTTTGATGTGCAACTTGTGGGTGGTATTGTTCTTCACCAAGGCAGAATCGCTGAAATGCACACTGGTGAGGGTAAGACGCTTGTGGCTACTTTGCCAGCTTATTTAAATGCACTTTCGGGCAAGGGCGTTCACGTTGTTACTGTTAACGATTACTTGGCTAAGCGTGACGCAGAGTGGATGGGCAAAATTTATAAATTTTTAGGAATGACGGTTGGCGTTGTTGTGCCCGGTATGTCTTTTGAAGATAAAAAAGCTGCGTATGACGCGGATATTACTTATGCTACAAACAATGAAATTGGGTTCGATTATTTGCGTGACAATATGGCAACTACACTTAAAAGAGTGCTTCAACGCGGGCACAATTTTGCAATTGTTGATGAGGTGGACTCTATCTTAATCGATGAGGCGCGAACACCGCTTATTATTTCTGCTCCGGCGGGTGAGAGTGGCGATATTTATGTTAAAGTGAACAGATTTATCCGCACTCTTCAAGAAGAAGATTACACACTTGATGAAAAGGATAAACATATATTCTTGTCAGAAGATGGCATAGAAAAGGCAGAACGCTACTTTAATCTTGAAAACTTGGGCGATGCAGAAAATGCAGACCTTTCCACAAAGATAAATTCTGGTTTACGCGCAAACTTCATAATGTCTGCGGATAAAGATTATATAGTTGAAGACGGGCAAATTATAATTGTTGACGAGTACACTGGCCGTAAGATGAGCGGCAGAAGATACAGCGCGGGCTTGCACCAAGCGATTGAGGCAAAAGAAAACGTTGTTGTTAAAAAAGAAAACCGCACAATTGCTACAATAACATTCCAAAATTATTTTAGATTATACGCAAAGTTATCTGGCATGACGGGTACTGCTATAACAGAAGAAGACGAGTTCCGTGGCATTTACAGCCTAGATGTAGTGCCAATTCCAACTAATATTCCGGTTAGCCGTGTAGACGAAGCGGACAAAGTCTATTTAACTAAGAAGGTAAAGTTCGAAAATATTATTGCAGATATAAAAGAAGCGCACAAGTTGGGTCAGCCCGTACTAGTGGGCACAACCAATGTTGAAGCTAGTGAATTTTTGTCACGCCTATTAAACGGCGCGGGGGTTAGACACAACGTGCTAAACGCCAAAAAGCATTTAGAAGAAGCAAGTATAATTGCTCAAGCTGGTTGCCGTGGCGCAGTTACAATAGCTACAAATATGGCGGGTCGTGGTACAGATATTCTGCTTGGCGGCAATCCAGAGTTTAAAACAAAGCAAAAAATGGCGGCGGAAGGGTTTTCTGCTGAATTAATTACCATTGCAAGCGCACACAACACACTTTCCGAACCCGATGAAATTAGGGCAAGGGAGCGTTTTGAGGTGTTAATGACTATGTTCAAAAAAGATACCGACGCAGAAAAAGCCGAAGTTAAAAGTTTGGGCGGATTGCGTGTTATTGGCACCGAGCGTCACGAGTCACGCCGAATTGACAACCAGTTGCGCGGCCGTAGCGGAAGACAAGGCGATGAGGGAAGCAGTTGTTTCTACTTGTCATTTGAAGATGATTTATTGCGTTTGTTCGGAGGCGAAAAGTTGGGCGCTTTAGTTGGCACACTAACCAAAGATGATGACGCTTGCATCCAGTCTGCAATGTTAGCAAAGCAAATTGAAACCGCACAAAGAAGATGTGAAGAGAGCCAGTTCCAACGCCGTAAAATCGTATTGAATTTTGACGATGTTATGAATAAACAAAGGCAACTTATCTACACACAACGCAACGAAGTTTTGGGCGGAAAAGATGTTCATGACCAAATTTTGGCATTTATTAAGCCACTTGGTGAAGAAATTGTGTCAGCATTTGTCGATTTTGAAGCGGGTGACGAAACCACTATTGACTATGCAAGTTTAAATCGCCAACTTGAAATTAAGTTGCTTAAAAAGGATACAGAAATTGTAACAGAAGAGTTGTGCAAACACTTGCGTTATGACGATGTTGAAGATGCAGTTTACGATGAGGCTATAAGGCAGTATGAAGAGAAGATGGCGTTTGCAAAAGATAACAACATCAACTTTTTAGAAACCGAGCGCAGTGTATTATTGAACCAAGTAGACCGCCATTGGATGGAACACATTGAGTCAATGGATCAATTGCGTAAAGGCATTGGCTTGCGTGGATACGGTCAACGCGACCCAGTAATGGAATATCGCAGAGAAGGTTTTGTAATGTTTGATGAAATGGTTGAGAGTATAAGAAATTCAACTGCATCAATACTTAGCAAAATGAATGTTGAAGCTATAGTTGAAAGAATCAACGCGCACACTGCAATGCAAGAGAGGCGCAAAACAGTAGTAAACAACAATCCAAACAAAAATGTTGGGCCAAATGACAAATGTCCTTGTGGCAGTGGCAAAAAGTATAAAAAGTGTTGCGGAAAATAACATGGTAGATTTTTACAATGAAAAAATACATCTTAATAAGCTAAAAGAATCGGTTGCAACAAGCCGAGCTGCACTTAATTTAGAAGCGGTTTTAGTGGAGCTAGATAAGCTAAAAGATGCCCAACATCAAGAGGGATACTGGCTAGACGTTACAAAATCACAGCAAGATAGCAAGCTTATTGCAACACTTGAAAAAAAGGTGGAAAGCGTAGCACAACTAGAATCTAGGCTAAATGACATAACCGACACAATGACACTAGTTGAAGAGTATGACGAAGAAGACGAAGTGCTAACAGTACAAAACCTACTTAACACACTCGATAAAGATGCGGAGTCGTTATTTTTAGAAACGCTTTTGACTGGTGAATATGACAATCACAATGCGATTTTAACCTTGCACGCGGGTGCGGGTGGCACAGAAGCACAAGATTGGGCGGATATGTTATACAGAATGTACAAACGTTATGCCCAACGCGCAGGCTACACAATAACCGAGCTTGATAAACAAGACGGAGACGAAGCTGGTATCAAAGGTGTTACCTTCCAACTTAACGGAAACAACGCGTATGGGTTCCTAAAGGCTGAAAAAGGGGTGCACAGACTAGTTAGAATAAGCCCATTTGACAGCAACAAGAGGCGCCACACATCATTTTGTTCGTTAGAGGTTATGCCCGAGATTGTAGAAGATGATAAGATAATTATAAACAGTGAGGATTTGCGCATTGACACTTGCAGAAGTAGTGGTGCGGGAGGCCAACACGTTAACAAGACGGAGTCTGCTATAAGAATAACGCACTTGCCAACGGGCATAGTAACGTGGTGTCAGAATCAGCGCAGTCAAATGCAAAACAAAGATACTGCAATGAAAATGCTTATGTCAAAACTTGCAGAGAGGCGTGAGCAAGAGCAATTGCAAAAGGCGCAAGACATACAAGGCGAGCTCAAAAAAATTGAGTGGGGCAGTCAAATACGCAGTTACGTATTTTGTCCTTACACGCTAGTAAAAGATCACCGCACTGGGTCAGAAAACACAAACGTGGCATCTGTTATGGACGGAGATATAGAGTTATTCATAAGAGATTATCTTGTGAAAAGTAGAGGTTAAAAAGACAGCGGAAACGCATATAAATACACAAACAAAAGGAGAAAAATATGCTAGACTTAAAATTTGTATGTGACAACATTGAGTATGTACAGAAGAAGATGGCGGACAGAAACAAGTCATTAGACTTATCAGAGGTTAAGGAACTTTCAGCTGAAAGACTTAGCGCTATTAGAGAAGTTGAGGCGTTAAAGGCGCAAAAAAACATCGTAAGCGCGCAAGTTGCCCAAATGAAAAGGAACAAAGAGGATGCTTCTGAGCTTATAGCAGAGATTAAAAACGGTGGGGAAAAAATCAAGGCATTAGATACAAGGCTTGCAGAAATTGAAGCACGTTTGAGTGCAATTATGCTAACTATTCCTAACTTAATAGATGACAGCGTGCCAGTTGGTAAAGACGATAGCGACAATGTGGAGTTGCGCAAATTTGGCACACCACGCGTGTTTGATTATGAGGCAAAACCACACTGGGACATTGGCGAGGCATTAAATATATTGGATGCTAGCACCGCAGCAAAAATCACAGGGGCGCGTTTTACAGTTTACAGAGGGTTGGGCGCAAGGCTTGAAAGAGCGATTATCAACTTGATGTTAGACACTCATATGGAAAGCGGATATACTGAAATTTTGCCACCATTTATGGTTAATAAAGATAGTATGTACGGCACAGGACAATTGCCAAAGTTTGAAGAAGATATGTTTGCCATTGCAAATACAAACTACTTTTTGGTTCCAACCGCAGAAGTGCCAGTTACAAATTTACACCGTGCAGAAATCCTAAAAGAGAGCGATTTGCCAATTAAGTATTGCGCATACACAGCTTGTTTTAGGGCAGAAGCGGGCAGTGCGGGTAGAGATACACGCGGATTAATAAGACAACATCAATTCAATAAAGTTGAGTTGGTTAAGTTTGCTCACCCAGATAACAGCTGGGCAGAATTAGAGTCACTTACTGCAAACGCAGAAAAAATATTGCAACTTTTGGGCTTGCCATACAGAGTTGTATGTTTGTGTGGTGGTGATGTTGGCTTCTCAAGTGCAAAAACATATGACATAGAAGTTTGGTTGCCTTCATACAACCGCTATGTTGAAATAAGCAGTTGCAGCAACTTTGTAGATTTCCAAGCACGCAGAGCAAACATAAAGTATCGTGATGAAAATGGCAAACTACGTTTTGTTCACACCTTAAACGGAAGTGGTCTTGCTGTTGGAAGAACGGTGGCAGCTATTCTTGAAAATTATCAAAATGCAGACGGCAGTGTAACTGTTCCTGAAGCGCTAGTTAAATATATCGGCACAGATATCATTAAATAATTATGGCAAAAAAGAAACAGCAAAGTTTAGGCGTAAAAATTCTTGTGGGGATATGGAAAATTATAAAATTTATCCTCACACCAGTTTTTTATGTGCTTTCGGCTTTCTGTTTGTGGTTGCCCGTACTTTATTGTGCATTTGGATATGCGCTGATGTATTTTATGGGATTCAATCCATTTGCGCTTGACGCTAATTCATTATATTATTTAATAGGATTAGCAATATGTATACTTGTTTCGGCTATAATGATAGCAAGAAAGCGCCACAACAAGCGCGAAGTACGCAAAAAAGAACGTGAAGAAGAGCGCGAAAAAGAGCAAGAGTTGGCAGAAAAGCGTGCACAAAAACGCGCAAATCGCAACAAGGTGTTCCCCAAAAAGAGTAGTAAGCAAACGGCTTATTTTGAAGAGGAAGATGAACACGATTCGCGTGCAAGGGCGCATAAGAAGAACAAATATAGCAAAAAAAGTGAAAATAGTAGGGATACAATCTCTTCTTCTGCAAGAAAAATGGCAGAAAACCCCCACAGCTATTCACAATTTAACAAAGAGCAATTTGTTAGGCCCGAAGTGCGTTATGCGGAAGTGCCAAAAGTGTATTTTAGCAGCAGAGAAGAAAATACGCTTATTCATGAATACAATGACCGCTTTGAGGTGTTTAGAATTATAAATGGTGAACGCAATTTGGCGGAGGTTCTTTACAAAGATGTTAGGTAGAAAAAAAACAGATAGCAATTTATCCACGCAAAAAACTCGCTGTTGGGAGTTGGACTTTATGCGTGGTTTTGCCATTTTAATGGTACTTTTAGACCACACTATGTTTGATATATCTAGTATTTTTGGCAGTGCGTGGCGCATAAGTGATAGCGCAGTTTTGCGTGGAATTTACAATTTGGCATCGTGGTATGTAGATAGTCAAATTAGGGCAGCAGGCTGGGTGTTTTTTGTGTTTGTGTTCTTTTTTGTGTCGGGCATATGCACATCTTTTAGCAGAAACAATATTTTGCGCGGGCTTAAACTGGTGGCAGTTGCGGCACTAATTTCATTGGTTACTTATGTAATTCAAGAGGGCTTTAACTACAGCTATATGTTTATATGGTTGGGTGTTATACATTGCCTAAGTTTTGCCGTTATGTTTTACGCCATTATGCAGCTTATAATAACGCTTATTGCAAGGCAATCTAAGTATAAAAAGTATGCTTTACTAATAACAACAGCAACACTGGTGGTTGTGTCATTTGTATTAAATATGTGCTATAATGTTAGCCTTTACGATATGGCTTACAGCGGGGAAACGGCGCCATATACCTCAACACTCGCGGGTGTGTTTGTGTACACGCGCAATGTGTGGTACACCACGGCACCCGACTATTTCCCTATTTTACCATTTTTCTGTTTCTTTATGATTGGTGCGATAATTGGCCAAACGGTATACCGAAAACACACTTCTTTGTTACCCAAACTGAACTTAAAGATAACAAAACCATTTTCATTTTGTGGCAGACACAGCTTGCTAATTTATTTAGCAATTCAAGTTATAATGTTGCCAGTGCTATATTTAATCACGCTACTTGTAACGGGTAGCACGGGTATGATATAATGGGCTGCAACCTATGCCCAAACAGCTGCAATGTTGATAGAGCAATTACACTTGGCAAGTGTAAATCATCTTATGATATGATAATAAACCGCGTAGCGCCACACCACTATGAAGAGCCCCCTATAAGTGGCACTCGTGGCAGTGGCACAATTTTTTTTGGCGGATGTATTTTAAAGTGCGATTATTGCCAGAATGTTGAAATTAGCAGAGAGCCAAAAGGGCGCATCTATACCCCATACGAACTTAGCGAAGCTATTAGGGAGTTGGAGGACTGCGGGGTTCATAACATTAATTTTGTAACGCCCACGCACCACTCAGACAGTATAAAGCGGGCGCTTGATATTTACAAGCCAAGCATCCCCACCGTTTATAATTGTGGTGGATACGAACGCGCTGAAATTATAGCGGGATTAAAAGGATATATTGATATTTTCTTACCCGATTTTAAATATAGCGATAACGCGCTAGCAGAAAAATTTTCGCACATTAAAAATTACGCCGAACACGCAGAGCGCGCAATTGAAACAATGCTAAATCAAACCACAGATACTTTTAGCGGCGCAGGCATAATGCAATCGGGAGTGATTGTGCGCCACCTTGTTTTGCCGAGTTATGTGCAAAACAGCTTGGGTGTGTTGGATATTTTGCACCGCATAAAGGCGCGTACCGTCAGTGTGATGTCGCAGTTTACGCCAATGCCAGCGTGCAAAGAGCTGGGTCGCACCCTAAAACCTATCGAGTATAAAATAATTGCAAACCACGCAGAAACCCTCAATTTCAGCGACATTTTTATACAAGAGGCGGCTTCTGCTGCAACCGACTACATTCCCGAATTTTATAAATAATGGTAGAAATCTGGATAGTAACCGCAGCACCATAACTTTATTTGCAAAAATTATACTTTTTGAAGATTATTGGCAGCCGTTACTTGAAAATTTTAGGGATTTTCTTTATTTTAATTGCATTTTTAGCATCTTCACACAATTTTCATTTTTATTGTTATTTTTTTGTTTAAATAACTTGAAAATTTTTTCTTTTTAGTATATAATGTTTTAGTACGAATTACTCTTAATTAATAAGGAGCCAATATGAGCAAAAAACAAATTGTAAGACTAATTGCTATCATCGTTATGATTGCTATGTTTTGCGTAACATTTACTAGTTGCAACATTTTTATTAAAGAAAATGCAGAGCGTGTTTCAAATCAAACACTTGTTACTATCGAGAAAGATGGTATCACTTTGACTATTACGCAATATGAGTTGCTAGAATACTACTCAACTTACGCTTATTATCTAATTTACTATTATGGTTATGATGTAGATACTGCGTTCGATTGGGCGGTAGAAAATAAAATCAAATCCAAATACCTAACAATTGAAGGTATGTTGTGGTTATCTGATAGCGAAAATCGTGCAGAGCGCACAAGCAGCCTACTTATGGGTTCAGATGGCACATTCGACACACCTTATGAGGTGCTAACACCAGCTGAATACTATGCAGCAATTTTGAGTGTTAACGAGAGTGTTGAATCTTCAGTTGAAACATATATGGAAGAATATTATCAAGAACAATTGGATGATATAGTTGACGACCTACAAACCACAGACGTTGTTGGAATTGAGTTTTTAGAGAGTTATGAAGACGCTGACGGCAACATTGTAACTGGCACTGTAACTGGTTCCGATTCAAACGACGGCGAGATTGCAGGTTACTTGCAAGACGAATATTATGTTGACCAAGGAATAGATACAGATAGCATTTTGTTCCGCGTTATTTATGAAAATGAAGACGGCACATATTACTATTCAGATCCTGCAATTGTACCAACAAGTATGTACACAACTGCTTTTGATTCAACTACAGAAGGCACCGATTACGAACTAACAATTAGCTTTGAAGAAAAGGTTGTTGACGATGACGGCGAAACTACATTTGAAGAGCACGTTGCAACTTATTCTTACGACGTTGTAAGCCCAAGGGACACAAAAACAACTGAAGAAGAAACCGATGTTGATGAAATAACACTAGCAGACGATGTTGTTGTTAACAGATATGCAACAGTAGCTGAAATTGAAAGTGCAGGCGGAATAGTAGAAATGCTAGACCTTGATGCAATTTACGAAGAATTAAAATCAGACTTAAATGCAGATGCTGCAGAAGTTGATGCTTATCGTCAATTAACAGAGGCGCTTGCATCAAACTACACAACATTGCAAGCAAGTTACGATAGCGCATTTGAAAGTGCAGTTATAACCGCTTTATCAGTTGAAGTTAAAAAAGGCACCGACGCTGAAGGCGAAATCACAGTTAGCGATCAAGAAATTTATGACGAATTTATGTATCTATATACAACTGGAAGCACAAGCTACTCTGCAACAGATACAGAAACAAATACTTCAACCTTTGGTTCAAGCCTAACAAGCGGACTAGAGAGCGTTTACTACCTACCAACCGAAGATTTACTTGAGCTTGGTGAAGTTTCACTATCAGATTACTTCTATGTAATGCAAATACTATTCAGCTTTAGTGATGAAGATGCAGCGTTTGCTACAGAATACATTTCATCTAAAGACGAAGACGAAGCATATAATCAAGCAATTTATGAAATGCTACTTGAAAACACCACAACAACAGCAAGTAATCCAGACTACGATCCAGATTACGATTGCCCTTGTTGCGAAATGGGTGGCGATGAGTCAGAGTGTATTTATGAAGGCGACGGCATTTGCCCTTCACAAGCATATTACCCAGATGAAGAATATGTAACTGATGTTATGGCAAGCCTTGAAGCCGAACTTTTAAAAGCTGAAACCAGTGCAGAAAAATACGCTATATTTGAAAAATATATGTATATGTACAATGATGATCCAGGTACAATGAACAGCTCAAGCGGTTACCTAATTGCTCCAAGCTACGATGATGCAATTGATGATCCAAACGGCTTCTACGAGTCATTCTTAGAGCTTGCTTGGTTAGTTGCAGGTGATACCCCAACTGTGGGCGACGCAATGGCTACAGATGATGATGGCGACGAGTACTTAGCATATACATTCACACCATATGGTATCCACTTGATTTGCGTAAGTATGACACCATTCTCTGGTGAAAACAGCTATGACTTTGCAAGTATGTCTGTAGAAGAAGTTATCGCAGCACTAAATAAAAACCTTATCAACGTAAACGGTGAAAATCTATATGACATCTTGTACGAAACAATCTATACTGAAAAAGAAACAGCACGTTATACAAACTACAATAACGCAACTGTTCCAACAGATATCGACGAAAATGAAGACTATGTAACAATTGAAACCGATAAGATTGCAGATTTAAAAGCTGAATACACTGGAACCTAATTAATCAATTAACAATATAAACGGGCTGTAGAGAAATTTCTCTACAGCCCGTTTTTCAATATAATCAACCCTTTACGGGTTTCCATAATTTTTCATTTTTTCATTCAACCATATTAATTTTTAATTACACAAGCACATAAGTGATTATCTGCAACTTGTTCTAGTACGATATTTCGCTGTTTGCACTGGTCACATTTATAGTTGCAACGGGCATAGAATCTGCACTCTTTTCCTATATTAATAGGGGAAGAAAGTTCGCCCTCTAGCGTTGAGGTTTTGGGGGCGGAATGTATGTCTAGTACGGAAGACAACAACGCTTTTGTGTAGGGGTGATGTGGATTTTTGAATATCTTTTTACTGTCACCAAGCTCCACAATTTGCCCTAAATACATAACGCAAGTTTTGTTGCAAATGTGCTTTATTAGTGATAAGTTATGCGACACAAACACATAGGTTAAATTGTATTCTTCCTTTAAATCTAACAATAAATTGCAAATTTGTGCGTGAACTGATAGGTCTAGGGCGGATACTGGTTCATCTAGCATTAAAATATCGGGCTTTGTGATTAGTGCACGCGCTATTGCTATCCTCTGCCTTTGCCCGCCACTAAATTCAAATATGTTGCGCTTTGCATCTTGCTCGGTCATACCAACTTTTATCAGCATTTCTAAGGCAGAATCAAACAACACTTTTTTATCCTTTACGCCACTAATTAGTAGCGGTTCTGCCACGATTTCGTGCACCTCTAGCCTTGGATTTAGTGATGTGTATGGATTTTGAAAAACTACTTGCATGTGTTTTCTGGCTTCGCGTAGCACCGACTTTGCGGTTTTGTTAGAAAGTTCATTGCCCATAACTGAAATTGTGCCACTTGTAATGTCACAAAATCCCAAAATTGCGTTTATAAGCGTGCTTTTTCCGCACCCACTTTCGCCAACTATGCCAAACATATCGCCCTTTTGTATGCTTAATGTGGCATCGGAAACCGCGCTTAAATAGTTCTTTTTACCCTTTGTTTTGCCCATTGGAAAGTCAACGGATAAGTTTTTTATCTCAATTAATGTACTCATACTTTTATCCTCTTCCAACAGCGCACTTGTCTGCCATCTATATCTATAAGTGGGGGCATATGCTTTTTACATATTTCGGAACATTTCGCACATCGCGTGTTAAAATAACAACCGCTAGGCTTCTCATTTGGCGAAGGCACATTTTTAGGTATCTGAACAAAGCG
>JAWXUT010000047.1:0-12564 GCA_044426075.1 Bacillota bacterium | reverse complement strand
CGTTTTTATTGAACTCAGACTTTTCTTTCATTGTACCAACGGACTTTACTGCTCCTTCACCAAACACTTTATAGGGCTTTGTGTCCCAAATTTGTGCGTGATGAACAACATTCCAAGCACCAAATTTTGCGATTAATTCCTGTTCTTCCTTGCAGAACGAACCATCTGCTCTGGGGCATAAGTTTAACAGCAGATTGCCATTTTTAGACACTACATCAACAAAAGTTCCCGCTAGATTTTTAGCACTTTTCCACCTATTTGACTTGCAATATATCCAAGCATTTTTTGCAGTTGATGTGTCACATTGCCACTTTTCTTTTGAAATCATAGGCAATTGCCCACGCTCTCTGTCATATATGCCACAACCATACATAAGCGCATCGCGTTTATATGCTAGGCAAACTTCTTCACCCCACTCAAGCGAACGATTGTAATAATATGCCAAAAACTTCTTAATCTCTGGTCTGTATTCGGGGCGGTGAACCATCCAATCATAGTAAAATTGTTTGGGGCGATACAAGTCCACTTGCTCGCACGCGTGCACCAACCACGACTCACGCCACTCCACTGGAGTATCGATTTTTTCAAGATAATAATTTAATATATTTGCCACAAAGTTCCAATCAAATGGATTGTGACAAGGGCCATAAAACTCCGCAAATTTTTCTGCCTCTTCACGCGTTTTATCGTTTAATGTCTTCATTCCATTCATAAAAAAGTAATGCTCGGCTCTGTGGTTTGACATTCCAAAAATTATGTTCTGCTTGTTGCATTCCTCTTTAAGTTCGCCAATAATGTCGCGTTTCATAGCCATTTCAACACTATTCCACTTGCTTAACGCACTTTTATGTAGTTTGAATCCGTCGTGATGCTCGGCAACGGGCATATAAAAATCCGCTCCACTCAACTTGATTAAATCAACCCAACTTTTTGCATCAAACTTTTCACCCTTAAACATAGGGATAAAATCCTTATACTGAAAATCAATGCCATAGTGCTTCTTATGATAATGATGAACTGGGTGCCCCCTATGATACATAAATCGTGGATACCACTCGCACATATATTCTGGCACTGTAAAAACACCCCAATGGCTAAATATACCCAACTTGCTTTCATTATACCACTTAGGCACAGGATATTTTGACAAACTTTCCCAATTGTCTTTATACTCGCCGTTTGCAATAACTTCATCTATAATTTTAAGATACTCTGCAATTTTTACATTTTGACTGTCCATAAACTCTCCTATTTATTAAACAACTTGCTTAATATTATTAATAATTACTAAACTAGTTTAACCTCTTGCAAACATAGTGCATAGTGGCTGCCTTTTGGGAATCCCGCATCTGGGTTCTTTCTAACTGCGTTTGCAAATCTGAAGTTTGCAGAATAGCATAGCCAGAAACTTTTGCCGTCTTCTGATATGAACTTACTTGGGATATTTACAAAATATGCTTGTGGGCCGAACTCTTTTAAATAATGCACCATTTTGTATGGCCCAGTTAGGCTGTCGGATTCCATTATATAAGTATCCATTTCATTTACTGTTGGCCAGCCGTCTGTTACACACATTATGTATTTGTTTAGCGGCTTGTTGTATGTTATTGCTACGGTGCCCGTTGTGCCCTTCCAATCAAGTATTGGCGCTATTTTGTTAAAATCTTTGCTCCATATAGCTACACCATTTTTATCGTTACCACAAAAATATTCGTATGCCGTAGTGTCATTTACAGTTGCGATACTAGGCGTTACACGCGCCATATATATTTGGTCACCACTTACCCAACTGTTGTTGGCTTTTCTGGTTTCACCCTCGTTAAATGTGCTTCCGTGCCCAACTAAATACATTTTGCCGTCGGGGCTGTGCTCCATATTTTTACCAAAATCTACTACTCTTGGCGCACCTAACTTTACTGGCCCATTTCTTTTTGCGGGCTCATTAAACAATGTTTCTCCTACATTTGATGACAACGGACTTTGTGTCCACGTTTTTCCGTTATCTGTAGATATATGGAATCCCGCAAAGCCGCCCATTATTGCCCAGTTGACACCAACCCAGCGTCTTGTATCATTTTCATACTTGCCAGTTATGTATGGTTTATTATTGCAACCATATGTTCCAATATACCACACACCATTGTGGTGCAATGTGGCACTAGGATATCTTCCGCGATACTGTTTGCCAGGGCCTTTTATGAGCCCAACATCTGTAAACTTTAGGTTGCTTGGGTGGTCGCCCTCAACTACTGAATATCCAACTACGTCGTTTCTTCCGCCGCCCGACCAGCTTTTTACGCCATTGACGCCGTCACCTATACTATCTGTAAATGGTGAATACATTCTATCATCTTCGCCCCACGACAAATACCACGTATCTGAATCGGTGTAAGTGTGATAATTTCCTAAAAATTCTACGCCACTGAAGTCGCTTGATTGCTCAAATGGACAATCCGCGGGCACTTGTGACGCCAAACTTTTAGGTCTGTTTAAAATTTCTAAATTCCTTTTACTATTTGCTCTTCTGTTTTCTTTTATTAAATCAAAAAACATTGCACGCCTCCAAAACTATATTTCAATAAAATATTACCATAATTTAATAAAAAAATCAACGCTTGCGGCAACAGACAATAACTTTTGTCTACTTTGCAATAATTTAAAACTTAATAATGTCTGCAATGTAAGAAAAAGGACCTGTAAACATTACCAGTCCTTTTCCCCTTATCATATATATTAATTTATCTGCGTGTTATTGTTGGGAAGAAACTTGAACTACCACCAGATGATGACGTTGAAGAGGTAGAAGGCGTTAATGTGTTGCCTTTTTCGTCATATATTTCGCCGCCAGTGTAAGTTATTGAACCGCTTATGTCAAATTCGCCGTCACCAGCAGTATAAATTGCATCAACATCTAGTATTACAGTGCCACCAGTCATTACAAAATCGCCATTTGTATCTATGCCGTCACCTTGGCAAGCAAGATAAATGTAGCCACCAGTTATTGTTAATGTACCACTACTGCTTCCTACATTAAGGGCGTCATCATATATGTTAACGCTGATGTTTCCGCCATTAATTGTCAAAGAGTTGTGCCCTTCAATGCCTTCATAACCTTCAACAATTGTTATGTCACCACCGTTAATTATCAATGAATCGTCGCTGTGAATAGCATCATCACCGCTATAAATTTCAAATGTTCCGTCATTTATAACACAGTAAGTATTGTTTGCGTGAATAGCATCTTCATAAGAGGATAAATAGTAAGTGCCGCCGTCAAACTGTATGTCATTTGCCTTAAAACACTTCATACTATATGGAAGCAAATCTGTTGCCATAGTTGAACTGCCCGAACCCTCGCCAACAGTTAGGTCATTTAACACCTCATCAAATCCACCGCCACTTGTAAGTGTAAAGGTGCCGCCTTTTATTAGCAATGTGCTGGAAGCTTGCACTGAATCTCTATCGGAATCAATAGTAAATGTGCCGTCAAGAATATAGATAAATCCTTTATCTTCATTATCCTCATTGTCTGCTTGCATACCGTCTTTCCCGCTGTCAATAGTAAAAGTTCCGCTATAAATTCTTATGCTATCATTTGCATTTATGCCGTGACTTGCGCTAAAAATTGAGAATGTGCCGCTTGCAAAAACAAGGTCATCTTTAGCCACAATGCCGTGCCCTAAAAGTGAAGTAACTGATAATGAGCCCGTGCCATTAAATGTTAAATCGCACTTAGAATATATTGCGCCGTCAATACTATTTTCATCGATATCAACAAAGCTATCTGTCACTGCAACGGTGTTTGAGGTACCCGATGCAAGCGTTATGAATACCTTATCTGCGTTTTTAATGTAAATTGGAGCAGAAGTCTCGCAAGTGATATCTACGCCATTTAGCACCAATTGCACCTTTGCATCTTCTGCATCAACTATAATTTGCCCATTTGATAATGAGCCGGATATTATATAAGTTCCTTCTGTATCAATGGTAACACTGCTAGTAGTTAGCGTAATATTAGTTGCCTCAGATGCATCATAATCACCACTTAAATCTCTATCGGTGAACATATCATCTTCTTCAATATCCACAACATCAACCGCTACTGAAGAACTACTGCTTTCTGATGCGTCAGTACAACCCACGCATAGTGCAAGCGCAAGCGTTACACATAGTAATGTTACAATCCATTTTTTCACCGTTAATACTCTCCTAAAGTTCGTTGACATTGTTTTTTAGTGGCGAAAGCACAATTTCTAAGTTGCCATTTCTTGTGCGTAAAGCGTCAATAAGTTGTTTTTCTTTTGCCTTTTCTTTCAAATCGATATCATATGTAATTTTGAACAAACTACCCATATTAGTTGTTTTAACCACCATCAATTTATATTTTTTAGTATATTTTTTAAATATATCATCAAAAGCGTTGGTATAGTTAAGGTCTTCTGGAACTGTTATTTTTATAGTTCTTTGGGTGTTATCACTATTCTCGCCAAATCTACTAAAATTATAAATCATTGTGCAACCTGAAAGCACAACCACAAATATTAGTCCGTATGCCACGTATCCCATACCAAAAACAAGCCCTGCGCCCATTGCGATAAAAATTGCACCAATTTCTTTAGCAGTACCAGGTATGCTTCTGAACCTTACAAGAGAAAATACACCAGCAACAGCAACGCCAGTGCCTATGTTTCCATTAACCATAATGATTATAACGCACACAATTGCGGGTAAAGTTGCAAGTGTTATTACAAAACTTTTGGTGTAGGTGTTTTTATATGAATATGAAAAGGCTAGCCCTAATCCCGCTACTAGCGCTATTGCTAGGCAGAGTAAAAAGCCTCCAACTGTTATTTCACTTGACATTACTGATTCGAACATTTTTTATCATTCTCCTTTGCTGAGGTTATTATTTGTTTGTAAGCTGTGCCATATTTAGAAAACGAAGTTCTGTATATTGCGTGAGCTGTAAAAAAGTGTACTAGCCATAGCGGAAGCGCATTTTTAGCTTTAACTTCCAACAGTATATAGTCGTCGGGAAGAATAGCTGTGCCGTAACAACTGCTTTTTAAGCTCAAGTCGGTATCACGCCATAGCGCATTTTGATCAAAAGTAACACGCAAGTCGCTATCTTCTTTGCCAGAATATGCTTGTCTATCGTAACTTATCATAACTCTAGGGGCAAGGTCAGGATAACACTTTTTAAAGTAATCAATTTCGTGTGAGATTTGTGTGTCTCGAAGCTCGGATTTGCCATTAAAATAACTTGTAACGTGGGCTTCTTTTAATGTGATTCGCCTTTTGTATACAATGTTATCGAACTTCTTTTTAATTTCTAAAAAAACAGTGGAATTTGCAGTAGCTTTGTCATATGAGCGCACTCGCAATTTTTCTTTATACATAGGTTTTTCAATTGAACGCCTTATTAGCAAAAAGTTGGGAGTGTCATAATATAGGTTAAAAATGGTGTATTTTGCGTACTTATCTGCAACCATATGTTCATTAATAAGCTCCATTAAAGCATCTTTTTGCTCTAATGTGAGCAAATATTTTAATTCGCGCCTTTTAAAAACCGTTTGCATTGCTACCTCACTTAATAACTGTATTTTAATATTTCTACTTAAAGTGAACTTAAAATAAATGTGTATTTATGTTGAACATATTGTAAATGTTTGTCAAATTTATAATACAACCTTAATTGTGAACATGCCCGCATTGTACTTAGCGGAAATTTTGCCTTTGTGCGCATCAACAATTGATTTAGCCAATGCAAGACCAATGCCGTAGCCGCTTTTTTCTGAACTGCGCGACTTGTCTCCCCTATAAAAGCGGTCAAAAAGGTCACTTATATGGGCGGCATCCATAGCTTCTGCCGTATTTGAAACGGATATTTTTAATTTACCTTGCTTCTTACTTGCGGAGAAAATAATGCTGCCTTTTTCTAAAGAATATTTAAAGGCGTTATCTAGCAAAATATACAAAAG
This sequence comes from Bacillota bacterium, assembly GCA_044426075.1. GTDB lineage: Bacteria > Bacillota > Clostridia > Christensenellales > DTU072 > JAWXUT01. The sequence continues at coordinate 6,583 of JAWXUT010000047.1, read as the reverse complement.
TTGACTTATGTTTTTTTCGTTAACGTTATGAATAATATCCCTTTCAATGCTAACATCAAAGTGTTTTTCTTGATTTTTTGCAACAGAAGCGAAGCTTTCCACCGCCATTTCTGCCATTTCTGTTATAGAAATATCTATTTTATCCACTGAATGGGTTTCATCCATACGCGACAATTCCACCATACTCGTTGTAAGTTCGGTGAGCCTAACCACTTGTTCTTTTGTGTTTAATATCCAACTGTTGCCCTCATCGCTTGTTTCAAGTTCAAGGATATCCATATTTGCAGAGATTATTGTAAGCGGCGTTTTTAATTCGTGAGAGGCGTTGGTTATAAACTTTTTCTGCTTTGCATATGCCGCGGCTATTGGGCGGATTGCGTATTTTGAAAATAGCGTTGATATAAACAATGTAAGTATTAAAATGCCAAATGATACAGTAACACTGGTTACAATATATGTTGCTATAATGCCAATTTCACTTGAAACATCTACAAAAATTATGGCGCTTTGCCCTTCTATCTCACACAATTTAAACTTATATCCATCTAAATATTTGCTTGTTTTTCCACTGTCTATTGCGTCCACTGCAAGCCCTTCTGCAGTAGTTGTATCTAAATAAAGTGTAGCCGAAATATTTATTGAAGTCACCCCACTTTCATCGTAAAATGCTACAAAAAAAGCCATTGCTTGTAACGAATCGGGCGTACTTGCCAAACTAGAAATTTCTGGTTCATTTTCTGTATCGTATGGAGTTTGCAACAATTTGCCACCATTCACCTCAATTGATGCTATAATATTGTCCGTTTGTCTGTCAATATATATATAGTTAGAGAGATTTACTACAACAACTATTATTAACAAAATTATTGCCACAGTTAATGTTGTAAGCAATACAAATTTTCGTTGTAGTTTTTTAATCATTATATTATCTCCAAGGTGTACCCTAAATTGCGGGAAGATTTTATCTTAATATTTGCATCAAGTTGCTCTAGCTTTTTTCTCAATGAAGACAAGTGCGTCCACACTACATTGATTTCTGAATCACAGTCATATCCCCAAATTTTTTGCATTAGTCGCTCCGAAGATAAATATATCCCAACATTCCTAAACAATATTTCAGCCAACTGAAACTCCTTGTTTGAGAGCCCAAACTTGCTGTTTTTGCCAATTAGTTCATATGTGGTGCACTGCAGAGTTACGTTGCCAAGTTCAATGTTTGGCAGTGCAATTTCTCTGTCACGCCTAGTTAATGCGCGTAGCCTTGCAAGCAACTCTTTTGTTGAAAACGGTTTAGACATATAGTCATCTGCCCCGCTATCAAGCCCCAGAACCTTGTCATCAATTTCACTTTTTGCAGTCAGCATAATTACAGGAGTTTTATTGCCCATATTCCTAAGCCTTATAAGCGTTTGAATGCCGTCTAGTTTTGGCATCATAACATCTAACACAATGCAATCGTATTCGGTTTCAGCAATAAAATTTAGCGCTTGCTGACCGTCGTGCACTATATCAACAGTGTACTTGTTATAGCGCAGAATTTTGCCTAAGGCTTCTGCCAATGAAATTTCATCTTCAGCTATAAGTAATCGCATATGTAATGCCTCCTTTCTGCAGTATATCGTATTTATCATAACAAGGCAAGTAAAATTCAACTTAAAATTCCAATAAGTAATTATGTTAATGTTAGTTGAGTGCTTAAAAGCTATTGATTTATATTGTATAGAGTGCTATAATATAATACATTAAGTGTTGACATTTATTGCCAAACACCTTTTAACGGAGGCAGCAGTATGATCATATTATATGTAATTTTAGGGTTAATAGGCGCGATTTTTATCTTTGCCATTTTACGAACCATTTTTACTAAAAAACCAGTTATCCAAAGTAGTGGATACAAACATAGAGTTATTGATAAAGAAAGGGTTACAAAACACTTGCAAGAAGCGGTGCGTATTCCAACAGTAACACTTACAGACAACGATTTAGACGGCAGTATTTTTTACGAATATCAAGCATTTTTAGAGCGCACATATCCAAAAGTAATGGCAGTGGCAAAAAAAACCAACATCAACAAATATGCTGCAATATACAAAGTTGAAGGCAGTGACAGCAGTTTGTTGCCAATAGGCGTGCTAGCGCACCAAGACGTGGTTCCCGCACCAAGCGAGGGCTGGACAGTGCCACCATTTAGCGGAGAAGTGCTAGAAAACTGCGTATATGGCAGAGGTTCACAAGATATGAAGAGCCAAATGATAGCCGCACTAGAGGGTTTAGAAATTCTAATGGAAGAAGGATTTATCCCCGCCCGAGGCATATATTTCTGTTTCGGTCACGATGAAGAATTAAAAGGCACTGAAGGCGCATTGCAAATTTCTAAATATTTAGAGTCAGAAGGTGTTAAGTTTGAATTTGTAATTGACGAGGGAGGCACTGTACTTGACGGTGCAATTCTCGGCATCAACAACAAAATAGCGCTAGTGGGCACATGCGAAAAGGGATATGCCGATTTCGAAATTGAGGTTGCAAAGCTAGGCGGACACGCAAGCACACCAACGAGCAGAACTGCAGTTGGCAAGTTAGCAGAAGCTGTATATAAAATTGAAAAGAACAAAATGCCATTAAAGTGGAACCAACCAACAATTGATATGGCAAAGGCATTAGCGCCACATATGAATCCAGTTTTCAAGTTTATGTTTGTAAATAGGGATTTATTTAGTCCATTATTGTTAAAGATATTATCAATAGCAAATCCCATGACAAATGGATTAATAAGAACAACGCTAGCGCCAACACAAGCAAAAGGCGCCGATGCACCAAACGTGCTTCCACCAAAGGCAACCGCAAATATAAATTGCAGAATCAATATTGGTGAAACATATGAAGACGCGCAAGCACACATTCAAAAAGTTGCTGGCAAAGATTTAAAAATAACAATGTTGGGCGGAGCCGCTAACCCCTCTCCCGTGTCCGACATAACAAGCGAGGCATACAGCACCTTGCAACGCACAATATTTGAAGTATTTGACGGATTTATAACCGCACCATATCCATTTATTGCTGCAAGTGACGCAAAACACTACTACAATTTAACAAACAATGTATATCGCTTCACACCTTTTGAAAAAACAGAAGAAGATGCAAATCGCATTCACGCAATTGATGAAAGGCAAGACATAAACGAACTAGCAAACGGCACGGAGTTTTTCTTACGACTATATGAAAACGCTTGCAGCGCAAAGCAATAAAAGGAGTTTAATATGAATTATAGCACATTTAAAGGCGAAAAATTATCACTTTTAGGTTTTGGAGGTATGAGATTTCCAATCAATGAAGATAAATCTATTGACTACGAAAAAGCCGAAGCTATGGTTGATTATGCTTACAAAAACGGTGTAAATTATTTTGACACAGCGTACATGTATCACGACGGAAGAAGTGAAGTTTTCTTTGGCAAAGTGTTAAAAAAATATCCAAGAGATAGTTATTATTTAACAAACAAAATGCCCGTGTGGTTTTGTGAGACACCAGATGATATGGAGCGCATTTTTCAAGATCAGTTAAAAAGATGTGATGAAACATATTTTGATTTTTACCTTTTGCACGCAGTTTCTGGTTCAAACTATCAAACAAGCGAGGATTTTAAAACAGTAGAATTCCTACAAAAGAAGCAAGCAGAAGGATACATTAAACACCTTGGCTTCTCTTTTCACGGTGATGTTCCGCTTTTTAAAGAAGTGCTTGCAAAGTATGGCGATGTTTTCGAGTTCTGCCAACTTCAACTAAACTATTATGATTGGGATAAAATTGAAGCGGGCAAATTATATGATTTAGCAACAGAAGCGGGGCTTCCCGTAATAGTAATGGAACCCGTTCGTGGCGGCCTTTTGGCAAAACTAAATGCAAATGCAGAATCAATTTTGCACGCGCATAATAAAGAAATGAGCACCGCATCTTGGGCGATAAGATACGTTGCAGATTTAGATAATGTTATGGTTGTGCTATCCGGCATGACCACAATGGAACAAACCATTGATAACGTTAAAAACTTATCGATGCCAAAAATGACACCAGCTGACCAACAAGCCATACAAACAGCGCTAGATGTTTTCTTGCAGTGTATTACAATTCCTTGCACGGGTTGCAGTTATTGTATGCCTTGCCCTATGGGAATAAAAATTCCAGATATATTTGCCGCCTACATCAACCTTACAACTTTAGGTGGTTCTTGGGCAGATTATTTAAACAGCTACGCAACCTTTGAAAAAACAATAAAAGATTGCATACATTGTAATAAATGTATGTCGCATTGCCCACAAGGTTTAAAAATACCAGAATTGTTGGAAGTTGCGGAGCGCGCACTTCCATAAAATACGTATTTTACGCACATAACTACACAGTTATCAATAATATCAAGTGTAAGTTCCATATTGCAGTTAAAAACTCTAGTGTTTGTATCCATTATGACCTCTTATATAATAATGTTAGTGACAAATTGGCAAACTAATATTGTCAATTGCAGTCAATTCTTCTGCTGTGAAATAAGTGTTTTCTAGGCACTTCAAGTTGTCAAGCAACTGTTCTTTTTTAGAAGAACCAACAAGCACTGTTGTAACTTGTTTTTTTGCAAGCAACCAAGAAAGAGCCATTTGTGGCAAAGTTTGTCCTCTCTCAAACGCAATTGCATTTAGCTTTTTAACTTCTTCAATTAAAGCGGGTGTTACATTATACATACCAAGTGAACGATTATCAACCTTTGGGCGTGCGTTAGCTGTGCTACTATTAAAGTGTCGGTCGCTCAAAAGCCCTTGTGCAAGTGGACTAAAAGCAACAATGCCAAGCCCAGTTTGGTCTACAGTCTCAAGCAAATTATCCCTTTCAATGTGGCGGTCAAGCAATGAGTATCTAACTTGATTTACGATAAATGGGCACCTTAAATCCCGCATTATGGATACCGCTTCTTTGGTTTTTTGACTATCGTAGTTTGAAATACCCGCATAAAGAGCCTTGCCACTTTTAACTGCTTGGTCAAGTGCCATCATACTTTCTTCCACTGGGGTATCTGGATCCATACGGTGATGATAAAAAATATCCACATAATCAAGTTGCAACCTTTGCAAACTTTGGTCAAGGCTACTTAAAAGATATTTTCTGCTCCCGTAGTTGCCATAAGGCCCTGCCCACATATCATATCCTGCCTTACTTGAAACAACCAATTGGTCGCGATAAGGCTTAAGGTCAGAACTCAATATTTCTCCAAAATTGCGTTCCGCACTGCCCGCGGGATTGCCATAGTTGTTTGCCAAATCAAAATAAGTTATGCCCGCATCAAAAGCAGAATAAATCATTTGTTTTGCCACATCTTTATCGTTAGTGTCACCAAAGTTGTGCCACAATCCAAAGGATATTTTGGGCAATTTCAATCCACTTTTACCACTGTGTGCATATTCCATTGTTGAATATCTATCATCATTAGCCTTATACATAAGAGCCTCCATTGCATACAAAATGCGTTTTATTTTATTAATTGTTGATATATTTCAAAATAACGTTTGCCAAGTTCTGCTTGACTAGCACGGTTAAAGTGAATAATATCAGGTCTTTTATTGCTATCTAGCCCCGTTGACTCCACAAATCCTGCGGGTTGAATTTTCTCAACAAGCTGTCTTTGTGCTTCTGCTATTTTTTCGGCGTAAGGCACTTTTATCTTCCAAATAGGCACCAAGTCACCACAAATAAATGGCACACAACCTATTTCTGCACGCACTCCCGCAACTAGTTTATCCAAACAAGATTGATACTCATCTATAGGCATATTTTTTTGTGCATCTGTCTCACCTTGATGCCACAAAAAAGCCTTAAACGTGTTAGCAGGATTTTGCAAAAGCAAGCTAATTTTAGCCATCATTGCAAGATATAGCGGGTCTTTCATACCCCACCTTTTATCGCTGAACCCAGTTCCACCAACGGCACAATTCAAAATAAGCAATTTTCTGCCCGATTGCAAACCGCAATTTTTCACATAAAGTTCGCCAAAATATGAACCAAAACGAGCCCGTTTATCGCGCCAATTTTGCGGAAAATCTCGCTCAATTTTAGCATTAAACCTATCATTCATACGATGTATATCTTTGTTTGGTTTATATTTCAACTTGCAATCGTCATATCCCCTACCCTCGGCATTAGACTGACCTGCAATCAATATTATATCATAATCATACTGTAAACTTTTGAATCTTTTCATAGCGTCCTCCACTTCATTTACTACAGCCCACAAAACAAATATAAAATAACCAACTATTATTCTTATATCACCTATTATAACACACATTTTCAAGTGTTGCAATTAATATTTCAATCTACAACTTTTAACAATTCTACTGCCTTCCCATTTGCTAACAGCCTTTGCTCTACCTGCTGATTGCGATATTAGCTCATCAGACTGCAAGTCGGACTTGAACCACGGCAAACATCGTTGAACTCAAGTACAACAGAGCAACAAAAAAGCAACGAGTATGTCAAAAATTCACACCCTTCTAAAAAGAAAGCCTAACAGCAGAACTTGTTTGCAATTAGGCTTAAATTG
>JAWXUT010000046.1:0-12578 GCA_044426075.1 Bacillota bacterium | reverse complement strand
CTGTTGGCGGCTTGACCCCAAAACTCCTCAACACCCACATTGGCTAGTCATAAATATAAACTGACTGTCCCCTCTTGTCTAAGAGGGGTAATATTTTTTAGTAGTAGAAATAGTTTTTTTTGAGGATTATTTATTTTAATTTTTGAATTGGTTAAAACTGCCCTTGACCCGCATATATTTTGCAATTGTTTTAGTTCAGCGAAGGAAGTGGCAATAGAAGAAGTAGGGTGCGTTCCTTCGCATATTTATTGTATCGCAAAATATATCCGCGTAAAGGGTTACAACAAAAACAAGTTTTTGCAGTTTTTTATTTATATTTTAAAAGCTCAGAAAATAACAATAGAATAAGAACACAGATGACCTGCATATTTCAACGCAGATGAATATTAAAATCGTAGGGGCGTTAGTCCTCTGACGCCCGAAATCCGCATTAAAATGAATGAAATTGCCACTTCGTGCCAGTGAAATTCCTATCGGAATGAAATTTGCAAGCAAATGAAAGTCGCTCACGCGAATTGAGGATAAAATTATATAAAACGTTGTTGAATGCGCAACTGATAAATCATAGAATCAACACTTTATGGGTTCTGCAATTTTTCTATTTTTCATTTCATTCTTAATTGTTCATTTAAACCGTAAGGTTTTGGCGATGTTCTGGCAACGGAATATCGCCTAAATTTTGTCAAAATTTGCAATTGGTTTTGATGTGTGGAAATGGTCAATGTGTGAAAAATTGCTGAAAATGCACTAAAAACATTATCCTTTAAGAAAAATTATCGTAAATAGTTAAGAAAGACTTGTTATTAATACTTAAATATGTTATCATATAGACACTATTTATATTTTAAATATAAGTGGAGTTGTATAACTTGTTAATGAGGTATAATAATGGAAAAAGTCACAAAGACAAGCCGAGTTCAGGCAATTGCATTAGGCATTATCTTAATAGTAGCAATGCTATTTGGGGTATTGTTTACTGTATCGCCAATGCTAGCCTACGCTGAAGATGATGCTGGAGCGGATGCAAATCCACTAGAGTTTTCTGTAGCCGTCAAGGTTGTTCCAAGTACTACCAGTGCTTTTGACTCTAATGCAAGTTTTGAGTCGGCGCTTGATGGGTGGGAAGACTATACTATGGGTAATACCTCTACTAGTGATTTGGCTGTTATATTAACTATAAATGAAGTACCAGACGGCGCATATGTAACATACTCTTATTATGCAAGCGAGTCTTCTAGTGCGGACACATCAAATGTACAATGGCAATCACTTAAGGCTGATGAGGCTTCAGCGGATTGCAAATATGCAATTATTTATATGAATGCAGATATCACATCAGATTTATACTATTATTTTAAGGCAGATGATTCATCAAGTAATGCCTATTCTTATACAACAACAACACCAACACACATTAAAATGAGCGCAGATGGAACGCAATCATACTATGCAATAACAAACATCAGCGCATATTATACAAGTAGCACAACAACCGCTTACGCAATCGATACAGATGAATCCAAAGTTAGTTGGGCAAGTAAATCCATAACAATTGAAGTTAGTAGTGGGCAAATAACAACCTCAAGTGTTTATCACTACTACAAATTACTAGATGATGAGGAGAACTCAACAATCTGGTATCCAGCAGAGCAATATGACGGCTATAGTTTGATAACATTGAGCGATAGTTATGAGGGAAGAATTCAATTTAAGGCAACCAATGCAAGCAATATTATCGTGCAAGAAGATATTAGAGTGTTTTATGTAAAAATAGATACAACTGCTCCAATCTTAAATATTGTAGCTACTAAGGCAGACGGCACTGTGTATTCTGCATCAACAAATGGCTTAACAAACAATGATTCCGATTGGTCAGATTCCGCAGTTACATATACTATAACACCAGATAACTCTTGTATTTCGGGTGTAACATATTATTATTACGATACTATTAGTGCAGATTGGATTGAGATGAATGACATTACTAGTGCGGGTTCTACTATTTATACATACACCGTTTCAACTGAGGGCACAACAAAAGGTTTGATGTTTAGGGCATCTTCTGGATCGGGTATAATTACTACATCAGATTCTTTTACAACAAATATCGATAGCCAAACTCCAGTATTTACAGTTAGCGCATCCGACGGATCAAGCCTTACAAGTGGAGCTTATGCAAGCGATAATATTGAATTTACGCTTAATCTTACAAGCACACAACAGTCTGACGTTTACTATTATTACAAATCTGAAGGCGGCGAATATGCTTCTATTCCTTCATCAAACGGCGGATATGTTATAAAAATTTATGCACCAATAATCAACGAGACTTACACATTTAAAGTGGCAAACCAAGCGGGATTATATTCTGAAATTGAGTTTGTTGCAAACGTTCTTGAAAGCGGATACAACTTATATGTAGATGAGTTTTCATATGAAACTGTAAATGGTTGGGCATATGAGACAATTGCTGTAGATATGTATTTGCCAACATTTATTGCAGATGCAGACGAGTACATCTTGTACTATATGGAAGCAAACAATGAGAGCACAGTTACAGAGTTTTCTTACACGCTAGCAGAAGACACATGTATGTGGGAAGGCGAAGAGTGCAAAAAGTACACTGCATATTTAGAGAATTGTGTAGACGGCAAGGTGCTACAATTTTTTGCAATCAATAAAGCCAGTGATGAATCAACATACTATCTAACAACGCAAATTTTCTTAGATAATGAGGCGCCAGACATTGATATTGAAGCATATGTTGGTGGCGTTTCAAATGGCGTAGAAGTTGGATATGAAGTTTGGGCAAATGGTGTTGCATATATTTATATTATAATTGAAGAATCAAATATATCTGGACTTACTTGTTACAACGTGGTAAGTGATGTTCGTGGAAATGAAATCACCAACACTGCTACAGTAGACGGCAAAACAGCATTCTTATATTCAACAGATAAATCTGGACTATATACATACAGCTTTGTAGTTGTATCGGGTGCGGGACTAGAAACAGAAATAAGCATTGATGTTGGTATTGATACTAGCGCAATCACATTAACCGGCGAAGGTTACAGCGCAGAAGCAAACGGCAGCGCTTATGAAAGTGGCGGCTCCATTGCAACAGACTTGACAATTGAGTTTACAAGTAGTCACGACGGTCACTTTACTTATTATTATTATCAATATACAGAATATAGTGGTTACACCACAGAGTTATCTAAATTTACAGCGGGTGAAGCGGGTGTTTCAACACTTGTTATAAACCCAGAAGATATTGTATCTGGTCAGTTAACAGTAAACTACGTATTTGTTTTGGTTAGTGACGCGGTTAATTCGGACGGAAGTAGAGTTATATCAGAATATATGACTTTAGAAAATGTTAAATTAGATACAAGAACTTTTGTTATTGAGTATGATTATACTACCTATACTCCATCAAATGATAGCGACGGTTGGTATCAATCCTATACATTCTATTTTACAAGTGCAGATACCAATGTTATTACTGTAGATGAGATGACTTTCCAAATCAAACTTTCAGACGGTGAATGGATAAATATTGATTCAGAAACCTCAGATTTTGAGGTTAATGGCAATCAAGTAGAGTTCACTTATTATGGTGAAGAGCAAGAGTATGACGGCACCGTTATTGGCACATCATATTATGGTTCAATTGAGTTCCGCGCGTTAAACACAGCGGGCAAGGCAAGTAACTCTGTTGGTACTAGCTTGACAATTAAAGTTGATAACATTACGGTTGATCCATTTTTCGCAATGGATTTAGATGGCGGCAGCAGAGTAGTAGAAGAAGATACTAGTCCAACTACATATGATGTTTACAGCACACAAAGCGTACTATTTGCTTATTCAAACGATAGTCTGTTCAATCAAATGGCATCAATAACCTATTATTATGCTACAGCAAGTGATTACGAAGCTGGCAATGGTTGGACGCAATTGGGTGCAGGCGACGTAGTTGAAATGGGCGACGCCGGACATGAAGATGTTACATATTATGTATATGCATCAAATATTTACAACGAAACCGCAGTTATATATTGTTACAAATTCAACGTGCAAGACAATGATTTAAGCGGCACAATGGATGGTGGTATTTATGGCACACAAGAAGGCCTACTTGAGTATGATTGGACAAGTGTTATCAGCATAACATTTGTTGCGTCATCTGATAGTGATGTTTACTTCTGGTATAGCCAAGGTGGCAAAAATGATTGGGTGTTAATAAATGAAGATGTGCTTACAGCAGGCGTAAACCAAATAATATACTTCTATGCAGATTACGATGAGGCAGTGGCAGGCGGCAATATTGCTGTTTATTTAGGAAACTTGCAAGATACGTTCTTCTTTAAAATTACGAACCTTGCGGGTGATGAATTTGTATGCGAATTGGGCGTTATTATGAAATTGGAATCAGTTGCACCTACATTTGAATTGTCATTTTCTGTAGGAAGCACTGTGCTTTCTTCAACAGACCTTGATGCGTGGCAAAGTGACGCTGTAAGAATTACAATAACACCAACCGATGATGATCAAAACCCAGGTGGTGTTGTTTACTACTACATTATTGGCGAATATAGCTCTAATGAAGAAAGGTGGTCACTAATTCCAGGTGGTGGCACTAGCTTTACAACTAATGATTTATGGCCTTACTACACTGGTACTGGTGAAGTGACTATTACTATTATAGCAGTTGCAAACGCCGACCCAGATCAAGTTGAATATGATGATATTACAATAAAAATTGATAGCGTAACCCCAGACTTTGAAATTACTGGCACTGCCATTGTAACGGGTTCATCTACCGCGCGTATTGTTAACAGCGGTGACTGGATGCAATCAGACACAATTACACTTGCGCTATTTGCAACAGTAAGTTCTGCAAGCACAGTAAGTTACACCTATATTCTAGAAGGTGCAGCAAGTTCAACAACTGGAGCTTGGAGCCTTGATGCAAGCATAGACTTTAACACAATTTGTGTTGTTTGGGTAACCGCAACGAATGAAGCGGGGCTCACAGCAATCCATTCATTTGAAGTTAATATGGATAATGATGCACCAATAATTTACTCTGGATCTATTGTAAACAACTATGTGGTGCAGAGTGACGGCACATTTAAAATCGATTATGATTATCCAAATACATATTATATCGACCAAATGATTACCTATGAAGAAGCCAACTTGAAGAGTGCAACTTACAACAACTTCCCATTAAGTAACGGCAAAATTATTGGTACAAACAGCGTTGACAATACAAACACTGGCACCAATGAATTGGGTCAAGGTGGATATGTTTATATAACAATTGAGGATATGGCGGGCAATATATCTGAACTAGTATTCTATATGTCAGTATTCCCACTAGATGTTAACACAATCACATTGAGTGATGAAGATTTAGCCGATCTTAGCGCATACGAACAAGAGTTTTTAAATGCTAAAAATACAGCATCACTTACAGATTCACGTGCAGAATATTTTGAATATAGCATTGAAAGGCTTTATGCTAGAGTTGAAACATTGTATAATATGGTAGAAGACTATCAAGCATATTTAACAGTTGTAAACAGCAAGAGCAACTTCGATTTAGTATCCGATTACGCAACGATGTGGACATATTACAACTACTTCACAACGGCAGATACCACTATATTATATGATACGTGGTTACAAGAACTCATAAAAGAGGGCGTTTACGGCGACTATTACAACAAATTGCAAACCGAGCTATTAGTGCTTATGGCGCAAATGGAAATAGTTGAAACAGTAGAAGATGCAACTATACTTCTACCAGCTATAAATGCGGTTGCTGATGAAGATTATGAAGATATTATGCGTGTATACAATGCCTATGATAGTTTGACAACAGACCAAAAAGCTGTATTCAAATCAACATTATATACAAAACTAATAGAAGTAAAGCGTATAGTTGAAGTGCTATTGTTGCAAGACGAGGCAACAGGCATTACAATTGAGGGTGATGATTTAGCTTCTGGTGTAGCAATTGTGGTTGAAACTTATGCGGATAGCACCGAACTTGTAAACAACGCTCAGCTTACAATCCTTGAGAATTATGAAGACGGCACAGCTAGAGCAATTGTTTCTACACAAAAAATCTACCTATCAGGTTATGGTTCACAATACGACACCGGCACAATCACCATTACCTTAACTATCCCAACAGACTATCAAATTTACACTAAGTTTGCAGTATATGAGTTGTCTTCAGACGGCACTGTTACGTTAATGCAAGATTCTATGATTAGTGCAGACGGCACAACAGTTTACTTTACAGCCTCAGCACTAGGCACATACGTACTAGCAACAAACGCAAATGTTGTGTATCGTGACGCAAATGAAGAGATTTATGGCGTTATCGCTGGAGTTGAAATTGACGGCACATTGTTAACCTATATAACTGTTGCAGCTGTAGTATTGTTTGTTCTACTAGTTGTAATAATGATTGTTGTAGGAGTTAAACATCGTTGGTTCTTGGGCAAATACAATAAAGCTTACGCGAGTTCAAGAAAGAGACGTAATATCACTAGAGTTCCTAAGGGCAATAATGCACCTTTCCGCAACCCAGCTGATCCAACTGAAGGCGTAAGTTATGAAAGAAAAATCTATACCAATAAAGATAAAGATATGTAGCAATTATCACTAAATTAAACTAAAAGCAAAATAAATCAACAGGAGAATAGTAATGTCAGCAGTAACACAAGCATATGTAAATTTTTATTCTGCAATCGGCACACTTTGTAAGTATGTCGAAATGGATGCTAATGCAAAAGAAATTGCAAAAAAACAAAACTTGACTATCAGATTTGATGTTAAGGGTGGTGGACCAGACGGAATTTTAGAATTCAAAGACGGTGCAGTTTCAACAAGACCATACGACGGTTCAAGCACAAGCATACATCTAATCAGCCCAAACCCAGACTATTTTAACAAAGTAGTTGACGGCACAGCAACACCAATACCAGTAAAAGGTATTTTCAAAACACTATCTTTTATGAGTGGTGCAGGCAACGCATTTTCAACTTTAACGGATGAAATGGGTAGCGTTATGAGAACTGGCGCTTATCTTGACGGCACAAAAGCTAAAGATATGTGCACAATTCTATCTTTCTACGCAATGGTTGCAGCAATTGCTCAAATCGGCAATGTAGATAAAATCGGTCAAATGGCAGCATCACGTATCCCAGATGGTGAAGCATCAATGCAAATCACTGGTCACGTTAGCATTTCACTAACAATTAAAGACCACAAGTTGTCTTTCAGCACAGAACCAGCTAAAAACCCAACTGCATTTATGATCTTTGAAGATCTAGATACTGCAGCAGGTCTTATTTCTGGCGAGTTAGATGCTATGGCATGTCTTGCAAAAGGCACTTTGACTCTTAAGGGTCTAATGCCAATTATCGATAACGTTAACAAAATTCTTAACGTTGTACCTACATACTTGTCATAAGGAGCGATTAAAATGAAAACATATGAATATAGCAAAAATAGAGAAATAATGGAAAGAGCTGGTAAAGTTATTCCAGCTGGTGTTTATGGTCACTTAGGCCCTGGTGAAGGTTGTATGATTCCAACAAGTGCATTCCCATTCTTTGCTTCAAAAGCAGAGGGTTCATTGGTTTGGGATGCAGACGGCAACAGATTTATCGATTATATGTGCGGATATGGTCCAAACGTTATCGGTTACTGTGACCCAGATGTTGATGCAGCTGCAAGAGAGCAAATTCTTAAAGGCAACTGTACAACTCTTCCAAGCACTATAATGGTTGATTGTGCAGAACTTTTGACAAGCACAGTTAAAAAAGATTGGGCATTCTTTGCTAAAAACGGCGGTGACGTAACAAGTTTTTCAATTATGATTGCACGTTACTACACAGGCAAAAAGAAAATTATGTTCAACAGTGGATACTATCACGGTGTAGCACCTTGGACACAAAGAATTGACTCTCCAGGTACACTAGAAACTGACTGTATGCATTCACTATACGTTAAATTTAACGATATTGAAGATGTAAAACGCACAATTGAAGCAAACAAAGACGATATCGCTTGTTTCATTGCAGCACCATACATGCAAGGCAACTTCGTAGATAACGAACTTCCAGCACCAGGTTACTGGCAAGCTGTTCGTAAACTTTGTACAGATAACGGCATTATCCTAATTATAGACGATATTCGTTGCGGATTCCGTTTGAGCCTTGAGGGAAGTGATAACTACAACGGCATTGAAGCTGATATGATTTGTTTCTGTAAAGCACTTGCTAACGGTTACAATATGAGTGCACTTTGCGGTAAAGAATTCCTAAAGAGTGCAGCAGCATCAATTATGTACACAGGTAGCTACTGGATGAGCGCAGTTCCATTTGCAGCTTGTATTGCAAACATCAACAAAATGAAAAAATTCGATGCTTGTAAACACGGCAGAGATATGGGTGTAAGATTGTCTAACGGACTTGCAAAAACAGCAAACGAGTTGGGTGTAAATCTTTCAATCAGCGGTGAACCAGCATTGTTCTACCTATTAATTAAAGATGATCCAAGCCAACAAGCACATCAACAATGGATTGCAGAGTGTGTTAAGAGAGGCGTGTTCATGACAAACCACCACAACCACTTTACAAACCTATCATTGACACCAGAACTAGTTGATGAAACAATCACAATTTGTTCAGAAGCAATGGAAATTATGGTTAAAAACAATCCACAAATCTACAAAAAATAATTTAAACATTATTTAGTAATTAAATAGCGGACTTGTCGCAATGGCAGGTCCGTAATTTTATATAGGGAGGCATTATGGAATATGTAATAATTGCACTGCTTGCAGTAGTTATAGTAGGGCTTGCAATAGTTATTGTAATGTTAAATAAGCAAAAAAGCAACGCGCAAACGGGTGATACGGAAGAAATTGTTACTGAGGTTAAATCAAGCGAAGCGATATTAGCAAAAACGATTGAAACCACAAATCAATCATTGAGCAGTTCAATATTTGCGGGTGTAACTGCAACTAACGCGCAAGTGCTTGATCGTGTTACTGATATCAGCAAGAATAACGCAGCAAATACCGAAAGAATTCGTAAAGATACCGTGCAAAGTTTGCAAGAAGTAAAGGATGACTTAAAAAAGAGCCTAGCTGAAATGCGCAAAGAACTCAACAACAGTCTTAATGAAATGCGTACAGAGTTGAATAAAAATATGGCAGATAGTCGTGGCGAAAGTGCGAGAAACAACGCTATGTTTAAGCAAGAAACGGCAAACACATTTACTGAAATAAAAAATGACATATCTAAAAAGCTAACCGAAGTTAAAGATGACATTGTTAAAAGCGTAAAAGAAATGAGCGATGTCAATGAAAAACAGCTCAATGAAATGCGTGGTGTAGTTGATGAAAAGTTGGCAAAAACCCTAGATGAAAGGCTAACCAACAATTTCAACGCAATTGCAGAAAGATTGGAGAGTTTAAATAAGGGTCTTGGAACATTAGAGGGGTTAACAACTGGCGTTACAGACTTAAAAAAGGTGTTAACCAACGTTAAAACGAGGGGCACATATGGCGAAGTTTCACTAGAAGCAATCCTTGAAGATGTGTTAACTGCGGAGCAATTTGAGCGTAACTGCAATGTTGCAAAAAACAGAGAGCGCGTAGATTTTGCCGTTATTTTGCCGGGTGAAAAGGATGAAAAAGTATATCTTCCAATAGACGTTAAATTCCCACTAGAAGATTACTACAGACTAGTTGATGCCTCTGAAAACGGAGATAAATCGCAATATGATGCTTGTGCAAAACAGCTTGAAGCAGCTGTTAAGAAGCAAGCTCGGTCTATAAAAGACAAGTATATTGTGGTGCCAAAAACCACAGATTTTGCAATAATGTACTTGCCAACAGAGGGTTTATATGCTGAAGTTGTAAAGCAAGCCGGTCTCGTTGAACAGTTGCAACGCGAACACAGTATAATTCCCGCGGGTCCAACCAACATTACCGCTATGCTTAGCAGTTTGAGGGTGGGCTTCCGCACCTTGGCAATGCAAAAATGCAGCAAAGAAATCTATGGAATATTGAGTAAATTCAACAAAGAATTCAGCTCATATATAAAAGATTTAGAGAACGCAAAAGAAAAAGTTGGTGTTGCCTCAACAAGCTTAGATAGCGCCACTTCGCGCACAAGAAAAATACAAAAACATCTTGAAAAAGCGCAAAAAACTGGCGAAGCAAGTGGAATGATTGATACGATATCACCACTTATCGGGCTTGATAATTAAATAACAACACATAAAACTTATAAAAAGCACCACAAATTGTGGTGCTTTTGCATTGTTTTAGCAATATTTATTATTATTTTATGTTAGCATTTAGTGCGTCTAGCTCGTTAAAGCCAACTTGCAAATCAGCGTCTGTTGGTATATAATCGGTCATTGTGCCTTCATTATAAGCGGTGTATGCGGACATATCGAAGTATCCTGTACCGGTTAAACCAAATACGATAACCTTCTTTTCGCCGGTTTCTTTGCATTTTAGCGCTTCATCCATTGCTGTACGGATAGCGTGTGATGATTCGGGAGCGGGTAGAATTCCTTCGCATTTTGCAAATTGAGTAGCTGCTTCAAATACTTTGGTTTGTTCTACTGAAACTGCTTCCATATATCCGTCGTGATATAGCTTTGATAGAATTGGGCTCATACCGTGATAGCGTAATCCACCTGCGTGGTTTGGGCTTGGCATATATCCACAACCTAGCGTGTACATCTTCATAAGTGGTGTTGTGCGACCAGTGTCACCAAAGTCATAGGCATATTTACCTCTGGTTAGTGATGGGCAAGATGATGGCTCAACTGCAATAAATTGAATATCATTTTTGCCTTCAAGTTTTTCTGCCATAAATGGTGCAATTAGTCCGCCTAAGTTGCTTCCGCCACCCGCACAACCAATGATTATGTCAGGTTTTACATCATATTTGTCTAGTGCAATCTTGGTTTCTAATCCGATAATTGATTGGTGCAATACTACGTGATCAAGTACGCTGCCTAGTACATATCTGCTGTTTGGTGTCTTAATTGATTTTTCAATTGCCTCAGATATCGCGCAACCTAGTGAACCGCCAGTTGTTGGGTCAGACTCTAATATCTTTCTGCCAACTTCTGTTGTGTTTGAAGGTGACGCAACTACACTAGCGCCATATGTTGCCATAACTGCTTTTCTGTGTGGTTTTTGCTCGCTGCTTACCTTAACCATATAAACTGATAGGTCAATTCCTAAAAATGCACACGCCATTGACAAGGCTGTTCCCCATTGTCCTGCACCAGTTTCTGTTGTAAGTGAAGTCAAGCCCTCCGCTTTTGCATAGTATGCTTGCGCTACCGCACTGTTCAATTTATGGGAACCACTTGTGTTGTTCCCTTCAAATTTGTAGTAAATTTCTGCAGGAGTATCCAACTCTTTTTCTAAACAATATGCACGAACCAATGGTGATGGGCGGAACATTGTGTAGTGATTTCTGATATCTTCTGGTATCTTTATGAATTTTGTATCTTGATCTAGTTCTTGTTTTACTAGCTCTTTACAGAATATTGGTGCCAAATCTTCTGCTGTGCAAGGTTGTAGTGTGCCGGGATGTAAGAAAGGTTCGTGTTTTTCTTTCATATATCCGCGTAGGTTTAACCATTCGGTTGGCATTTCGTGTTCTGTTAAATATATTTTGGTAGGTATTACTGGTTTTGTCATTTTAAAATCTCCTTATTGATAATTATGTGTGTTTAGTTGTAGTTTGTAACGGGATTTAGTCGCCATCGCCATCGTACTACAATGCTATTTACTTCAATTGTTTGTGTGTTCATCATTGACTTACTCCTTTTTTTCTATACAAAAAAACACGCTAATGTATCGCTTGGGACGATAATTACCGTGTTGCCACCCAACTTCACAGACATGACATCTGCCTTATTTTTCGAGTACCATCATACTCTAGTCTGTTACGTAGACATACGTCATGAGCTAATAACTTGCGCGTTCGCAGATGCCCTCAATAGTCCATTCGTTCATTAACTAATGCTTTGTCACACCCGCCCAAAGCTCTCTGAAATTAGCTATAATGAGTTACTACTCTATCTCATAGGTTTTTGTAATTTCCTAAAGTTTAACACATAACTTTTTGTCTGTCAACTACTTTTTACAAAAAACTAAAAAAATATTTTTGATATGAAAATCTGCATTTTTGGTACAAAACAGCTTGTTGTGTGACATATTCATTCTTTTCAATCTACACTGTGACTAGTTTTGCAGTGTTATTTTGTTTGAATGTAGCACTTTTTTGTTGCGTTTAATGGTGCAAAAAATGGCAAAACGCAATGCATAAGATTGTAGGGTGCGTAGTCCTCTGACGCCCGCATCCACCCGCCGGGTGGAAGTAATATTATAGGAAGCGGGGAGAAAGCGCACGAAGTGCATTTTCGGACAGCTGAGTGTAATATATCGGTGCTATTGCTAGATTTATCTAGCCAAATGCGGAGCATTTGTAGATTTGTCAACTTGTTGATAA
>JAWXUT010000045.1:0-12596 GCA_044426075.1 Bacillota bacterium | reverse complement strand
ATTGTTAAGAGCCCAACATATGTAACAAATTGTGATAATATTGGTAAATATGGTATGGTTTATTGTGATAAATTTATTGAGTATTACAACAAGGCTGATTATGTAAAGTTGGAATGCAGAATTGATTCTAATTTTGTTGCCGAAGTGCAAAAAATAATGGTTAAAAACGGTTCTGGTAAAAGAATTGGCTATTATATGCCATTGGCGTTGTTGTCATATGCCGACCAAAATGCACATCCAACATTTAGCAATATGTTTATAGTGACAGAGTTTTTGCAAGACCACAACGCATTAATTGCCACTAGAAATGTTAGAGATGGGGAGCGCGCTATATATGTAGGTATGGTTGTTAGGGGTTTATTGAATGTTGACTTCGATACAAATATCCGCAATGTTATAGGTAGGGGAAGAACGGCTAAAAATCCGCAATTCCTCGCAAAAAATCTCAAAAATGATATATCTTTTGGTGAAATTTTAACTCCTTGTTTTGCGTTTAGTGGTGATTTGTTGGGGGATAGTGCTGAAGTTGTAACTATTGTTGCTGACAGTCGCGAAGAGTTGTTGTCTAAAATTGAAAGATTGCCAAAAGAATATTCAGAATTTGTATCTGAGATGAGTGAAGTTGTTGCTTTGCCAGAACTTACAAATAGATTGCTGCATCCGCTAATAAATATTGCATATGATAATGAAAAATTGTTGCAAATATGCGAAGGTGGCGAGGCGGAAATCAAGCGATTTTTTGATATAACACGAAGTAAAAAGCTAATATTGTACAAATTTGAGGGTGAAAGAAGCTTCGGCGCATTTAGGAAACTGTGCGACGCATTGTCTTATCTTTCTAGTTTTCATTGTGAGTTTAGATTGATTGTTGCCAATTTGAATTCAAGTGATGTAAGTTGTAGTAGCATAGATGAGGTTTTGTTTAGTTATAATTTAATGGAATATGCGAGAGTATTTGCGGGAGAGGCTGCAGTTGGATTAGAAAAATACGCTTTTATCGTTTTTGATAGTGGGCTTAACTTAACTTTTGATTACAAAATCAATACGAATCCGCGTAAAAAAGGTGTTAATATGTCTATAAATGAGGAGTTTATACAAGAATTTAGTTTAAAGTGTGGATATGGTGGGTTTGTTGGCGATAGATATGTATTGCCACTAAATGTGCAAACCGGTCTGCCGTACTGCAATGTTATTTGTGGGAAAAAAGGCGGATTTGTTGCTTCATCACGTGGTGGCGGTATGCAGTATTTGTATAATTCTCACGAAAACAGAGTGACTAGATGTGATAATGAATCCATATCAGATAGGATATATGAGAAAATTTGTGTGGAGGAAGACGGTAAATTATATCGTGTAAATGGGGGTGAAGGCGTAACGCATAATGTGATTTTTGATGACGGAAGTGTTGTTTTTAAATCAAAAACCCCAAAATGTAGTGTTGTAATCGACGAATACTGCATTTTAAATGGTGGCATAAAGGTTTTTAAGGTTGCAATAAAAAATCCTAAACTCGCACACATTATACTGCATTACAATGTATCACTGGCACTTTCTAGTGAAAACAATGCGCCATTTATCGCATCAAAACAAACGGAAAGGGGGCGTGTTAAAGTAGTGAATTTAGCTAACAATATGTCTGTTGGTATTTCTGTAAATGGTGATATAAACACCAGTGAAATTTGGGCTAAAAATAACCTTGTTTCGGTGCAATGTATGGTTTCGCAACAGAGCACTGCTGATGTTTTTGTGTGCATTGGTGACAATATTGATATTATAAACTTAGACTACTTAAAAATAGCAGAAAAACACTATAAACCTACAAAAATAGACTTAGACTATTCTAATATTCAACTAAAATCGGAACAGAAAAGTGTTGATTTAATGTTTAACAAATGGTCAATTATGCAGATTGTAAACGCTAGACTCAATGGAAAATGCGGTTATTATCAGCAAGGCGGAGCGATAGGATTTAGGGATCAATTGCAAGATGTTATGGTGCTACTACATCACAATTCAAAAGCCGTAAAAGAGCATATTTTGTTGTGTTGCGCTCATCAATATGAAGACGGAGATGTTATGCATTGGTGGCATCCGCCTCAATTTGGTTTGCGTACAAGAATAACAGATGACAAGCTATTTTTAGTGCAAGCAGTATATGAATATGTAGTTACGACGGGGGATTATAGCTTCTTGCAAGAAAAAGTGGCATTTTTAACATCACCACCATTAAGCGAGGGGGAACTATCTAGGTATGAGTGCGCAAATGTATCAAATGAAGCAGTTTCTGTACACGAGCACTGCAAAAGAGCACTAAAAAGTGCGCTAGTTTATGGTGAACACAACTTGCTAATAATGGGCACGGGTGACTGGAATGACGGTATGGATGCTGTGGGTAAATTAGGCAAAGGTGAAAGTGTAATGGTCAGTATGTTGTTTGTAATAACTAGTGAAAATTTTGCAAAAATATGCGATAAATCGATAAAAAACGACCTAATTTCTCGTGCAGAAGCGTTGCATGAAGCTATAAATAATTTCGCGTATGACGGTTCGCACTATATGCGTGTATATGGCGATAATGGTGTTTGGTATGGTGGCGGGGGTTCCAAGAGCCTAGAAATTGACTTAATTAGTCAAGCGTACGCTGTGTTTTCTAATATTGGCAGTATTGAAAGATTGGAGAGCTCCTTAAAATCGGCATATTCTTTAGTGGACAAAGAAGCAAAAATCATAAAATTGCTAGCTCCGCCACTCGATAAAAGCACATATCTTGGCTATATTTCAGCTTATCCAAAGGGTGTTAGAGAAAACGGCGGGCAATACACTCACGCTGCAATGTGGTATATTTTAGCGCTTTTTAAGCTAAATTTTGTTGAAGATGCGTACGATTTACTAAAAATGATCAATCCAATTGAGCGTTGTTTGTCACAGCAAGGCACCGAAACATATATGGGTGAGCCATTTGTGTGGTCGGGTGATGTATACAGTGGCACGCACGCGGGCAGATGTGGGTGGACGTGGTACACTGGCGGTGCTGCGTGGTTTTATCGCGTTGTGTTAGAAGGCATATTTGGCATTAAAAAAAGAGGGGATAAATTGTACATCAATCCTCATCTTCCAATTGCATTAAATGGAGCTATATTGCAGTATGGTTCTTGCAAAATAACATATAAAATCGCGCAAATAAGCAAAATTATCGTTGATAATAACAAAAAACAGCATTCAAATTTTGTTCTGTTAGACGATAAACCTCATGAGATTGTTGCACAATGCAAGGCTAGCACGAAACGAATATAAAACTCCTTTTGCATTTAAAATAATAATGTTGACTTATTAATACTCGCGTGTTATAATGTCAGTATGGATTTATTCGAGTCAACTCGTATGTCTGAAGCTCCATTATCAGAGCGCATGCGGGCATCACAACTTAACGATTTTATTGGGCAAAACCACTTAATTAGTAGTGGTTCTTTGCTTACCCGTGCAATTAAGGCGGATAGATTGGGTAATTGCATTTTTTATGGCCCACCTGGTACGGGCAAAACGACACTTGCTAATATCATTGCAAAAACAACAAATTCCGACTATGTTTATTTAAATGCTGTGTCTTCGGGCGTGGCGGATGCAAAAAAGGTTATAGATAAAGCTAAAAATGACTTGGCTTTGTATGGTAAACGCACATATTTATTGCTAGACGAGTGCCATAGGTGGAGTAAATCGCAATCAGATTGCGTGCTTTCTGCTATGGAAAAGGGCGAAATTGTGTTTATTGGAAGCACTACAGAAAATCCTTATGTTGCAATGACGCGCGCTATAATCAGCAGATGCAGAGTATTTGAATTCAAGCCATTAACAACACAAGATGTAGTAAAAGGATTGAAACGAGCGATTGCGGATAAAGAGCGTGGTTTGGGCAATTATGCCATAAATATTGATGATATCACACTAGAGCACTTTGCTTGGATGGCAAATGGCGATATGCGAAACGCGTTAAACTCGTTGGAACTTGCGGTAATGACAACAGATCCAAACAATGACGGTAGCGTAACGCTCACTCCAAAAATTGCAGAAGAGTCTAGCGGAAGGCGGGCATTAAGCATTGATGAAAGTATGTATTATGATATTTTGAGTGCATTTTGCAAGAGTTTGCGCGGAAGCGACCCAGATGCGGGCTTATATTATGCAAGTAGGCTATTAAATGCGGGTTGTGACCCAATGTTAATATGCCGTAGGCTTGTTGTTCATTCGGCTGAAGATGTGGGAATGGCTGATCCAAACGCATTAAATGTGGCAACAAACGCCATGTATGCAATGGAAAAGATAGGTATGCCCGAGGGCAGATTGCCACTTGCTGAAGCCATTGTTTATGTGTGTTTAGCGCCAAAATCCAATTCGGTTTATTGTGCAATGGCAATGGCTAGCGAAGCGAGTAAAATGGCGGATGACAGCACTATTCCTAGCTATTTACGGGATAAAAACTTCAAAGGCGTAAAAGATACAAGCTACAAATATCCACACGATTTTGGTGGATATGTAGATCAAAACTATATGCCAACATCGTTACAATATGAACGATTTTATACACCAAGCACAAATGGATATGAAAAATATGTTAAAATTCCTAAAATTGACGGGGAATTTACAAATAAAGACAACAAAAATTAAACGGAGGATAAAATAATGGTAAAATCATTAAAAGGTACACAAACAGAACAAAACTTACTAGCAGCGTTTGCGGGGGAAAGTCAAGCGCGCAACAAATATGATTATTTTGCAAGCAGAGCAAAAAAAGACGGATACGAGCAACTTGCGGCAATTTTCGCGGAAACTGCTTTAAATGAAAAAGAACACGCAAAACTATGGTTCAAAAAATTAGATGGCATTCAAGATACATATAGCAACCTTATTGAGGCTGCAACTGGTGAGCACGAAGAGTGGACATCAATGTATAAAGAGTTTGCAGATGTTGCTGAAGCTGAGGGATTCCTAGATATCGCAGCGCAAATGAGAGGTGTTGCAGCAATCGAAAAAGAGCACGAAGAGCGTTATCTAGCACTAGCAAAAAAAGTGCAAGAGGGTACAGTTTTTGTTCGTGACGGAGAAATTGCATGGAAATGCCGTAATTGTGGCAATATAGTTGTTTCGGCTACAGCACCAGAAATGTGTGCAGTATGCGTTCACCCACAAGCACATTTTGAGGAACTTGCAAAAAATTATTAAATCATATATCAAACATTGCGTTGCGGTAAATTGTGAGAATTTATAAAAAGGTAGGTGTTATATGATTTCAATTAAAGGATTGAGTAAGACATACAAAAACAACACAATTAAGTCGGTTGATGATATCTCTTTTGATGTAGAAAACGGTGAAATTTGCGCTTTTATTGGTGCAAATGGTGCGGGAAAATCTACAACAATAAAGTGTTTAACAGGAATACTGGATTTTGAATCTGGTACAATTGAACTTGATGGATATGACATTAAAAGCCATGGCATCGAGGCAAAAAAGGCAATAGGATATGTGCCCGATGACCACGTTATATATGAGGCACTAACGGGAATACAGTATATCAACTTTATAAGCGATATATTTGGTGTTTCGGAGCAAGACCGTAAGGCGCGCACGGAAAAATATGCTAAAATTTTCGGATTAAGCGATAAGTTGCAAAGTACAATTTCATCATATTCGCACGGAATGAAGCAAAAAATCAGCATAATAGCCACTTTAGTTCATGACCCATCAATATTCATTTTAGATGAACCAATGACTGGGTTAGATCCACAATCTTCATATGAATTGAAGCAGATTATGATAGACTATGCAAAAAGCGGAAAAACCGTGTTATTTAGTAGTCATGTGCTTGAAGTTGTAGAAAAATTGTGCACAAAAGTCGTTATAATAGATAAAGGACAAATCAAAATGGTTTGTGCAATGGATGAGCTTAAAGAAAAATTGGGCGATAGTAGTTTAGAATCCATATTCTTGAGCTTAACGGGAAAGGAAAATTCGGGCGGTGAAATATAATGTCTGAATTTCAACAATATTGTGCAATTCTTAAAGCAATAAGAAAAAACAAGCCTGTTGCGTTCGATTTTTTGTTAAGAAATGACAAAAACAAGAAAGAAGAAACACTATCTCTTGAGGCAGAGAAAGCCCCAGTGAAAAAAATATTTGGCATAATTGCTATTGTAATTTTTTCGTTTATTGCATTGGCGTACTTTTTTATTATGTGTGGCACATCTGCAATTTCAGCACTGCAAAGTGGTGTATTTGTTGAATATTTATATATGATGGTGCTCTCTGTGCAGATTATGGTGTTGTTCTTGGGGGTTCCAGCGGGAATGAGTTTTATGTATTATTCTAAAGATAATACGCTCCTTTCTTCGCTTCCAATTAAAAAACAAACGCTGTTTCTGGCAAGACTTACGCTAACTTATCTAAGTCAGCTAGTGTTAGCTGGTGCAATGGTTGTAATCGTGCTTGGCTCATCGGGCGTAGCTGTTATTATTGCGGGAGCACAACTGCCTTGGTCATACTTCTTGGTGATGGTTGGGGTTGCACTGTTGGTTCCAGTGTTGCCACTTTTGGTGGTTTCATTGCTGGCATTGCCCATTATGTACTTGGTTTCGTGGGTAAAAAAATCCAAAATAGCCACGGCTATAAGCTTGGGTTTTGTAATAGTTGTCGCTGTTGGCTTGTATATGACACTAATTATTACATTTGCTTCAAATTCATCAGGTGAAGATTTGGCGCTAGGGCAAGGCACAATTGATATGTATAATGCGATTATGGCGTTTACTATATTCAACAAACCAATTGTTGATGCCTTAATTG
This sequence comes from Bacillota bacterium, assembly GCA_044426075.1. Taxonomy (GTDB): domain Bacteria; phylum Bacillota; class Clostridia; order Christensenellales; family DTU072; genus JAWXUT01. Next base: position 5,764 of record JAWXUT010000045.1, on the reverse strand, counting down.
GTACTAATGTTGCACTAAATAGCTTGCTTTATATTGGAGTTTTGCTTATAATAGGTATAGTTGCAGTTGCAGTTTCTGCGCTGATGTACGGCAGAGCAATGGCTATTGTGTCAGAGGGCTCAAGTAAGTCTAGTGCAATCAAAAAGGCAAAAGAACCACAATACAAACAGCAGAGCTTAGTTGTTGCAATGGTGAAAAAAGATTTTAAAATGTTAACTTCAACGCCTATGTTGTTAGTTTCTACATTGATGTTTCTTGTAATTTCGCCAATTATCATATATTTCTATTCCATTATGTTTCAAAGTGACAATGGTGTTGATGATGCGATGTCTAGAGCAATACTGCAAAGTATTAGCGTATTTATGGCATTTATGATAACAATGGTGGCTAATCAACTTGCAATGGTTGGGTTCAGTTTAGAAGGCAAGAGTTTGCCAACGCTAAAATGTTTGCCTATTGCGTCCGCGGAAATATGCAAGAGTAAATTGATATCCGCTTCAATTCTAACTGCGGTTAGCATAGTGGTGTCGGTTGTGTCAATTGCGGTTATCTTAAAAACGTACAATATTGTATTTATTTTAGGAATAATTGCATTGCTTGCAGTTGGTGGATATGGCATGAACTGCTTTGCACTAACAAATGATATGAAAAACCCCAACATGAGTTGGACAAACGTAAATGAACTTACTAAAAACAACACAAGAATTATTGTTCCTGTACTAATAGGAATATGTTGTGCAATAGTTGTTTTGGTTCTTGGCATATTAACAGCTGTATTTGCTGGCGATGTAGTACCTGAATCGGCAATATATGCAATATGGTTTGGTTCAATGCTGATAATAATTACACCATTTACAACACTAGCACACAAGCGTTATTTTAAAAATTCTAAAATAGCACTTGAAAAAATTGAAGGATAGGTATATAATGAGAAAGATAGCACTTGATATAGGCGATGTAAGAATAGGTATTGCAAGCAGTGACCCTATGGGGATAATTGCGGGCGGATACGAGTCATACACCAGAAAAAAGGGTGATGTTCAAGCGGATTTAGCGTACATTGCCGACTATGTAGCAAAACAAGGCGCCGACACAATAGTTGTGGGATTACCACTAAATATGGACGGAACCGAGGGCGAGCGCGTACTTATGTACAGAGAATTTGCAAAAGAATTGGCTGAACACACGCAAGCAAAAATTGTTTTTCAAGATGAAAGACTAACAACAGTGCAAGCCGAACGTATGCTTATTAGTGGCGGAGTTCGCAGAGACAAACGCAAAAAGGTAATTGATAAAGTAGCAGCAACAATTATTCTACAAAGTTACCTAGATATGCATTAGAAAACTTATATATAACCATATTATTAAGTTTCGCGCAAACACAGATAATTATTGCATAGCAATTTTTACATAAATAAATTTACTTAAAGGAGTAATAAAAATGACAGACAAAATTAATGAAATGGAAGAGATGGAAGACGACGTAATAGTATTTGCTGATGATAACGGCAATGAGATAGAATTTATTGAGGTAGCATCTTTCCAATATGAAGAAGAATGGTTTGTAGCACTTCAACCAACAGAGTCAACAGATGAGTGGTCAGAAGATGAAGTAATGTTCTGTAAAGTTGCAGAAGATGAAGAAGAGGGTTACGAAGAGTTTATTCCAGTTGAAGATGAAGCTCTTAACGACAAATTGTTGGAAACATTAAACAGTTTGTCAGATGAAGAATAATTTAGCTTACAAATCTAAACGTATCTTTATAATATCACTAGTTGTTATTATGGGTTTATGTTTAGTTTCGTGCGGAATAAATGATGAACAAGGTTCAACAGATACAGATGCTGGCTCATCGCAAGATGAAGTCAGCTATTGTGTTGAAATTGGCGTATCGTATGATACAGATAATTCTTTGACTATAAAAATTGAACTTTTGCCAGATTACGCACCAATCACAGTAACCAACTTTTTAGAATTGGTTCAGTCGGGTCACTATGACGGCACCATTATGCACAGAGTTATAGAAAATGCTTGCGTGCAAGGTGGTGGCTACGTTTATGATGAGGATTACAATTGGATTAGCGCGGGAAGCGTTGATAGCATTTATGGTGAATTTCTTGCTAATGGTGATGATAACAATTTATCACACACTGCGGGAGCTATTTCTATGGCGCGGTCATCAGCATATGATTCAGCAAGCGATCAATTCTTTTTATGTCCTAATGACGTAACTGGTTGGGATGGATATTATGCTGTTTTTGGCTATGTTATGGACGAAGAAAGCCTTATCGCGATACAAACACTTAGTCGTGTGCCAGTTGATGAAGAAAACTATGAGCCAATTTCACCCGTAGTTATTGACTATATTAAAATAATATAGTATACTATATATAAATGATCAATTTATCCTGTGGAGAAGAGGTATAATTATGCAAAAACAACTTGCATTATCAAAATTTAAACTTGCGTTTTTAGTGCTTGCGGTTATTCTGCTAGCATCTATTGTGATAGTATCTGGGGGTTCTAACACTACTTCAGTTGAAGCATATGCTGATAGTGTGCAGATTGTTATTAATGATTACACAACTACGTATAATTCACAAGAAGTTGAGTATGCGGATGATATCTTTGTTTACGGTAGCACAGAAGAGGTGGTTATATCATACTATCAAGAAGATGATACAGAAATGACTACACCAATTTCCCCTATCCACGCGGGCACATACATTATTAAAGCGGAGTGTGCGGGCGATTACGAAACAGCTTGCCTTACAATTAAACCTTGCGAAGTTTCAGTTACATTAAGCGGAAGTTATGATCCAGTTTACAGCGGGTTATCATACGAAAAGACTATTGAAAGGTCATTTGTATATCAATCAGATATAGAAGACAACACATTTGAACTTGTTGTTAAATATGTAAAAGACGGCACCACAACTCAACTTGATTCAGCAGTTGATGCCGGTTTATATAATATTTATATTTCATTATTAAATCCTTCTACTGGTGAAGCGTGCACAGATTATGAACTTACAAGCATAAGCGGAGGCACAAGCATCAATATAAAATCAAAAGATTTGCAAATTGGGGTTAAATCAGTTAGTGTTGATTATGGTGTTACGCCAGAATTCACATTTACCTATAGCGGTTTTGTTGCGGGAGAGAGCACAGAAGTGTTGTTGATTGAACCAACAGTTAGTTCTGTTTCAACCGAGTCAGGTGTATATACAATTTATGCCTCGGGTGCATCAGCTAGCAATTATGCAATATCTTATACAAGCGGCACGCTTACAATTAACACAAATTCTTTAACTGTAGCTTGTACTGGTACAGATGATATTTTGCTAAGCGGTTCATTTGATCCTACATCAAGTGTTTCTGCTGTTGATATGACGGAAGATAGTGCATATATAAGCACGGTTTATTCTATATTAACAATACACAATCAAGTTAATTCGGATTCAGATATTTTAAAAATAATCAGTATTGATAGCGATGACGCAAATCAAGGCGATTATGTAACTTATGTTATTAGCGGAGTTGATACAGATTGGTATTTTAAAACAAAAGTTGGCATCTATGACACAAACGGTGATTTTCAAGAAGTAAGCGTTTATTCGGTTAATGACGGAACTATAACATTTACAACAAACACTCTAGGTAGTGTTGTAATATATCAAAACACAACCCCAACATATATTGCAGTGGGTTGCGCTATATTATTGTTGTTAATTGTTATAATTTATTTTACAACCTCATCTTACATCTATAATAAGCGCCGCAAACAAGCAAGTAAGCCACCTAAAAAAGTTGTAACCCCTAAAAAAGAGTACAAGTGGTAAAAAAATCAAAAAGTTAGTTAAAATTGTTTGCATTGCAATTTGCAGTGTGATATAATATACAAGCAAAAAACGCACTTGAGTGAATGTTGAAACTGTTGCCAGTAATGGTGGTTTCTTCGCTGAAATTCAAGGAAGTAAAAAAACGGAGGCACAATATGGCAGTAATTTCAATGAAACAACTATTAGAAGCTGGCGTTCATTTCGGACACCAAACAAAAAGATGGAACCCTAAAATGGCTAAGTACATCTACGATGCACGTAACGATATTCACATCGTTGACTTGCAACTTACAGTAGGATTGGTAGAGGAAGCATACAAGTTTATTAACAGTGTAGCTTTGGCTGGAAAATCAATACTATTTGTTGGTAAAAAGAAACAAGCAAAAGAGGCTATTCAATCAGAAGCTGAGCGTTGCGGAATGTACTTTATGAACCAAAGATGGTTGGGTGGTACACTAACAAACTTCCAAACAATCAGAACAAGAATTGACAAACTAAACAAACTAAATCAAATGGAAGCTATGGGCGAATTTGACCTTCTTCCTAAGAAAGAAGTTATTAAATTAAAAGCAGAGCGTGATATCCTAGAGAAAAACCTAGGCGGTATCAAAAATATGCGTACATTGCCAGGTGCACTATTTGTAGTTGACCTAAAAATCGAGCACATTGCACTTAAAGAAGCACGCGCTTTGGGTATCCCAGTTGTTGGTCTAGTAGATACAAACTGTGATCCAGATGAAGTAGATTACGTAATTCCTGGTAACGATGACGCTATCCGCGCAATTAAATTGATTGCAAGCGTTATGGCTGATGCAGTTATTGCAGCTAAAGAGGGCGTTGAAGAACTTGCTCCAGTTGCAGAAACAGTTGAAGTAGAAGCAGTTGCAGAATAATTTGTAAATCAAACTTGTAGCCGCTACATTGTAGCGGCTATTATTATGTTAAGGAAAAATTCATAACTAATAATATTGTGGTATGATAAAGAGTATGTTTGTTGACTTGTGAGGTTAATTATCTTGACAATGGCGATAAAATATGATAAAATGAGAACAATATAAGGTGATAAGTATGATAATTTATCACAACAATAAAAAAACATATGGAGAGTATAAAAATGGCATTTACAGCAAAAGATGTTCAAGAACTTCGCACTCGTACAAGTGCAGGTATGATGGATTGTAAAAAAGCACTAGTTGAGTGCGACGGCAATATGGATAAAGCAGCAGAATACCTACGTGAAAAAGGTATTGCAACCGCAGCTAAAAAGCAAGGTCGTGTGGCTTCACAAGGTGTTGTTGACACATATATCCACATGGGTGGTAAAATCGGTGTTATGGTTGAAATCAACTGTGAAACTGACTTCGTAGCAAAAACAGACGCTTTTAAAGCATTTGCTCACGATATCGCTTTACAAATTGCAGCAAGCAATCCAAAATTTGTTGAGACAACAGAAGTTCCTCAAGAAGATCTTGAAAAAGAGAAAGAAATTCTTAAAGCACAAGCTCTTAATGAAGGAAAACCAGTAGCTATTATTGATAGAATGGTTGAAGGTAGAATCAAAAAATATTATCAAGATGTTTGCCTATTAGAACAAACATTTGTTAAAGATGGTTCACTTACAATTCGTCAACTATTGACAGAAGCAACTGCAACAATTGGTGAGAAAATTTCTATCCGTCGTTTTGTTCGTTTTGAAATGGGCGAAGGACTTGCAAAGAAAGTTGATAACTTTGCTGATGAAATTAACGAGCAAGTTGCAAAAATGCAAGCAAACAATGCATAATTAATAAAATGGGGTTGTTCCTACGGACAGCCCCTAATTTTTAGTGAGGTATACAAATGGCAAAACAATACAAACGCGTACTTATTAAATTGTCTGGAGAAGCACTTGCTGGCAGTAACAGCACTGGGCTTAATTTTG
>JAWXUT010000044.1:0-12759 GCA_044426075.1 Bacillota bacterium | reverse complement strand
TTCTTCTTTAGTTCCGCAACAGCAATGCTCTTCTTCCACTTTTGCTTCTTCTTTAGTTCCGCAGCAGCAGTGTGTTTCTTCCACTTTTTCTTCTTCTTTATGGCTTCCGCAACAACAATGCTCTTCTTCCACTTTTGTTTCTTCTTTTGAACCGCAGCAGCAGTGTGTTTCTTCAGCTTTCTCTTCTTCTGCGCCACCACAACAACAGCTTGATTCTATTTTAATGTTTTCTGAGAAGCTGTCTTTATCCTTGCGACAAAACAGATTGGTTACGCATCCCGCAATTATTCCTGATATAAATGCAACAATGGCTCTAAATGCCGCGAAAAATCCGCCCAACATTCCCGTTGTTGCTATTATACTATCCACTCCAGTTTGTGGCGTAGATGTTAAAAAACTTACCGTTGCGCCCTTTGATGCGCCGTTTTTGCCAAGATATAACGCCATTGGCACCACTCCGCAAGAACACAATGGCAGTGGCACTCCAACCACCGATGCCTTAACAACTGCAACAAATGAATTGCCTCCTATATGCTTCAAAATAAATGATTTTTTTACAAATGCGTGCAATACTCCAGTAAATAGTATTCCTATTACCAAGTAAAATGACATATCTATAAATAAATCCCATAGATTGGTAAAAAATTCCACTATACCTGCCCTCCTATATATGATTGATATGTTTTAGCCCGATTTCAACGAGATCGTGTACGTGCTCATCATCAAGACTATAATAAATATTGTTTTTTTCTTTCCTACACTTAACAAGCCCGTCACTTTTGAGTTTGCTCAACTGATTGCTGATACTTGGTTGTGTGAGCCCCAATAAATCCACAAATCCTTGCACACAAACTTCTCCGTGCAACATAGAGAGCAACAACTTTACCCTTGTTGGCTCACTTAATGCCTTGAATAAATTTGCCATACGACCACACATCGCCTCATCTGCAATAAGCTGACGCGCCATAGTTAAATCGCAACAACACTTTTTTTCTTCCATTGTAACCTCCAGAACATCACTATATTTGCATATAATGATATAGTTATATTACCACACAAGTTTTGCAATGTCAATAATTTTTTACATAATAAAATATAGAAAATATATAATTTTTGTATACTTTTCTGCTTTTATAGCATACTTTATATGGTAAGTAAAAAAACTTCAGCTTATCCGTAAAAAAATTACGGCAAGGCTTGACTTTATGAAATTCATAAGGTATACTTATAGATACAATTAAATAAACAAGCGTGTTGGAGGTAAAGATGTTAAGCAAGTTCTCAGTTACTAATTTTAAAAACTATAAAGAAAAAATGACTTTAAATTTAGAAAGTCCTAACAAATATGAGTTTAATGAGTCAATAGTAAAGTCAAATATATTAACGAAAGGCATTATTTTAGGACAAAATGCAAGTGGAAAGTCTAATTTGGGATTGGCATTGTTCGATATAATCTTAAATTTAACCGACACAGAAAAGCTTTTGCCTTGTTATAATTTGTATAAGAATTTAGAATCACAAAAAGAAACCGTTGATTTTGAATATAAATTTAATTTTGATGGAATTACTGTTGAATATATATATTCTAAAGTTGACGTAATGACACTAGCACACGAAAAACTAATTATCGACGATAAAGAAGTGTTAGATTTTGATTTTACAACAAATAAAGGATATACAACACTGAAAGGTGCAGAAAGCTTTAAGCTATCTGTTGACGCCGATATTGTAAAAATATTAAACACCAAAATAAATATTTCAAAAATAAAATATTTAAAAGGCAACACGAATAGTTTTGAAAACAATATTATAAATCAGACCTTTATTAAATTTGTAAATTTTGTAGACCGGATGTTAATGTTTTATAGTTTAGATTCTAGAGGATATCAAGGTCTTGTTTTGGGTACAGAAAGTTTGACTGAGGGCATAATAAGGGCGAATAAGCTGCAAGAATTTCAAGAATTTTTAGCTTCACACGGTATTCATTACGATTTAGTTGTTGGCAGAAACTCACTTGGTGTTGAAGATATTTATTGTAAATTTGCAAAAGGCGCAACTCCGTTGTTTACAATAGCCTCAACCGGAACAAAATCATTGGCGGTTTTGTATTATTGGTATATCAAAATGGAGCAAGCCTCTTTTGTATACATTGATGAATTTGATGCTTTTTATCATTATGAAGTCGCCCAATCTTTGATAGAAAAATTTAAAGAATTAACAAATACTCAAATCTTTGTATCCACACACAATACTGACTTGATAACAAACGAATTATTGCGTCCCGATGCATATTTTATCATAAAAGATAACAAGATTAAGTCCATAAACGAAAGTATTGATAAAGATCTACGCAAGGCTCACAATATTCAAAAAATGTATAAAGCAGGATCATTTGATGAGTAAGGCGACAACGCTATTTATTGTTGAAGGCGATAAAACTGAAAAAGACTACGTTTATCATATATCAAAGCACTTTTTAAAAAACAAACAAAACTATCGTTTTATCACTCTGCCCGCAGAGCAAAACATATATATGCTTTGGAAACAATTGCGCGAAGACAATTTTGATACAGATATTGTTGAAATTTTAAGGGATACAGTTGATTTAGCAAGAGATGAGTTAGAAGGCATTGATAGAGATAGTATAGACCAGATTTTTATGTTTTTTGACTTAGATTGGCATCAAAATAATTTGCATGACGACAGCAAACAATATGCAATACTAGATGAAATGCTATCAACTTTTGACAACGAAACAGACCAAGGTAAATTATACATATCTTATCCAATGGCGGAAGCATTAAGAGACTTTGTAAATGGCGAATGTCAACCATTTACTGGATGTTTAGTAAAAAAAGATGACTGCAGATATTACAAAGAGAACTCTGGTACTAACAATCAAAACGCTAATGTAAGTGCATATACTTTCGCAGATTGGGAAGCTTTGTTGACAGCTTTTGTGTTAAGAATAAAGTGTTTGTTTAACAATGAACAACTTGATCGCAAACAGTTTATAAAAGAAGTTAATTCTAAGACGATTTTTCAAAAACAGCGGGAAAAATATCTGGTAAATGATGAAATTTTTGTGCTAAGCGCCTTCCCACATTTTTTGCTGGAATACAACAAAGAGAGTTTTTGGCATTCAAACATTCAACAGCAGAAGTACAAATTTAATACTTGCATTAAGCACAAACAGCGTTCATTTAAATCTAAAAAGCACTAAAAAGAAAAAGGGTTGCAATTAATACAGCCCTTTTATTATTTTTTGTTTGTTTTATTTGCGGAAGTGGAAATTAGATTTGCTCTTTTTCTTCCTCTACTTCTTCTACAACTTCAGCTACAACTTCTTCTGCCTCTTCTTCTGTAGCTTCTTCAACAACTTCTTCTGAAACAGCCTCTTCTTCTACAGTTTCTGCTACTTCTTCTATGGTTTCTGCTACTTCTTCAACTGCAACTTCTTCTACGATTTCTGCAACTTCTTCAACTGCAACTTCTTCTTCAATAGCTACTGCTAATGCTTCTGCTACAGCTTCTTTGTTTGCTTCGATTGCGGCAAGTTCTGTTTCGATGTTTTGTGCGATTGCTTCTTTGTTTGGTTCGTATTTGTTTTTAACGCCCACTGTTGTAAAGTCGATTGTTGCAAATTCTAAACCAAGCACGCCCATTAGTGTGTCTGCAACGTGTGCTTTAACTGCGGTTACAACATCAATAACTTGTTTTTCGCTTGTGATTTTTAAATCTGCTTTCATTTTAACGTTGTTGTTTTCATCTACGAACAACACAACTTTTGTTACGCGTGCGCCTTCTACATTTTTAGCAGCGGTTTTTACATACTTTTTAACCACGCCAATTGTAGCCCTTGTTGCACTGCTTTTGCCTTTAAACAATATAACAGAACTCAATTTATCAACGCTACGGAATGCGGTTGCGATATTTATTGCAGTTAATATTCCAAACACAGCACAGAAAGCTACCAACATTGCTTTAACAAGTTGATTGTTTAGTTCGGTTACATATTCTGGTTTAAATACCATTGTGATAATTAACGCCACAAATACTAGGCTAACTAGCGCAAGTGCTATGGAAACGATTTTTTCTAATAATTTTTTCATTTATTCACCTCTATTTCAGATTAAAGTTTATTTATGTTGTTAGTATATCACCATTTGCAATAAAATTCAACACTTTATTATAAATTTACAATCATTATATAAGATACGGGCTAAGCACCTCTGTTACAGCGTTATAACCCAACTTGTTAAGATGCAAGCCGTCTGCTGAAAACTGCAAATTTAGCGCCCCGTTTTTGTCTTGCAACACCTCTCTTGCACTTACAAAAGTAACATTTTTTTGGTTGCAATAATCGCTAACGCTTGCGTTTAAATCTACAATATCTTGTTGCAAGGTTTTCCAGTTAGGTTTTTTCATAAAGTTGTTTATAGGATACACGGCTTGCACCACCAAATTTAGGTTGGATATTTCTGCAAGAAGCACATCAATTAGCACCCTAATATTTTGAAAAGCATAGGGCTTATGTATCTCGTTAGCTAAGTCATTAACGCCAATTAAAAGTATAACTTGTTTTGGCTGAAGTGCAACAACACTGTTAAAAACTCTGCCCAATAGTTCTGAACTAACATTGCCACTAATACCGCGATTTATGTACCCTTTGTTGGGATAAAAGGTATCCAAATCGTACATTTCTGTAATGCTGTCCCCAAAAAACACAACGCCGCCTTTAGGTGTGTTTGCCACCTGTTTGGCATACAAGTTTCTGCGCGCAATAATACGAACTTCACGATTTTGTTTGCGTTTTATCAGTCCAAAAAATGCCATAATCGCCTCCTATTTAATGTAATATATTTTACCACTATTTGTAGCTGAAGTCAATAGTTAGCTGGTTGCAAAAATTTGATTTGCTTAAAATTGCACCTATGTTGATAAATTTAGGATAAAGGTGTTGTAAAAATTAGTAATCTGTGGTAAAATGTTATAATTAAAGAGGAGTTTTAATATGATAAAGGCACAATTACCTAGCTATCCACTAATAACGCTTGACCCATTGTTCTCAATTTGGAGCAACAATGACCTTTTGTACTCTAACACCACTAGAATGTGGACAGGTGAAGCAAAACCAATAAATGGCAATATTAAAATTGATGATGAATATTTTCGCTTTATGGGCAAAAGGGGTGCAGAAAATGTGCTGCCTCAAACCAATATTGAAGTTAGCTTTACAACCACAAAATACACTTTTTGTGACAATAGAATAAAGCTTATAGTGTCATTTATTATGCCAGTCACGCTAGGAGATTTAGCCGACGCATCCACCCCAATAAATTTTATTGATGTAGAAGTGCACTCTGTTGACGGCAACGAGCACCGCGTAGAAGTTGTAATTGATTTTAACGAAAGATTGACTTACAGCGTGAAAACAAAACGCCCAATTAGGGCAAATATTTTACCTTTTCCCGAAGGAAAAATTGGTTATATGGGCAAAATGATACAACGCTCATTAAACAAGGCGGGCGATAACCGATCTATGGATTGGGGTTGGCTGTATGTTTCGGGGCAAGCGGATGTGTTTACCAGCAACGAAGGCGGCAAAAGAAAATATCTTAAACAAGCCCCCATTAAAGATAAGCACACCTACTTTAAAAACCTAACTACAATTAAATGTGCGGGGATTGATGCAGACAAACCACTTAAATATTTTGTAACAGTGGCGTATGATGATTTGAATTCAATAAACTATTTTGGGATTCCAAAAAAGGGGTATTGGTGTACCAAATATTACAATATAGTTGATGCAATAAAAGCAGCAAACTTTGCTCACAACGCAACAATTAAAAAAATTAGGGCGTGGGAAGAAGGGCTTGAAGAGTATATTTTAGCGCATTTTTCAGAAAACTATTTAGCGATACTAATTGCAAGTTATAGGCAAACATTAGCCGCGCACAAGATGATTAATGTAGATAGCGCACCAATTTACATCAGCAAGGAGTGTGGCAGCAACGGTTGTGCCGCAACTACAGATGTAAGTTATCCATCGCTACCAATGTATTTATTATTGCAGCCAAAACTCATAAAAGGAATGTTAGAGCCCATATTCAACTATGCAAGAATGCGCAGTTGGAGGTATGATTTTGCGCCACACGACGCGGGGATTTATCCATTTGTATGCGGGCAAGTTTACGGAGCAAATCCGGTATATGTAATAAAGCACAGCCATTTAATTAGGAGAAACAAGCATATTTGTATGCAGTTAAAGGCTGGAAAAATACATGACCGTTCAAAACAAATGCCGGTAGAAGAGTGCGGAAATATGTTGTTGATGTCGGCTGCCTACTATAAAGAGACAAAAGACTTAAAATTTGTACAGAAAAATTGCGACTTGTTGTCACAATGGGCGGATTATTTATTAGAAGCGGGCATAGTGCTAGAAAACGAGTTATGTACCGATGACTTTAATGGTCACACCGAAAAGAATGTTAATTTAGCTATAAAATGCGCAACTGGATTGGCTGCGTGGGGCATAATGTTAAACGACTTGCAAGCGGGTGAGGGCGATAAATACTTACAAAACGCGCACGCGTATGCAAAAGAGTTAGAGCGCGTTGCAGAAAATGGCGATCATTTTACAGCAACAATAGATGACCGCAAGAGTTGGAGTTTAAAATACAATTTAGTATATGACAAGATATTAAAAACAAACCTCTTCCGCAAAAGCACATTTGTAAACGAAGTTAAGTTGTACAAAGAGAATATGCACAAGTATGGCATACCACTAGACAGCGAACACAGTTATACAAAAAGCGACTGGCAGATGTGGGTATCCGCGCTAGATGACAGCAACGATTTGACGTTAGAAGTGAGTGACAAGCTAGTGGCAATGCTCGCTGACACCACGGTTCGCGTGCCATTTACCGACTGGTACGATAGTTTCAGCGGTGAACCAAGCGGAAGTTTCCGACACAGAAGTGTGCAAGGCGCAATGTTTTTGCCACTGTATATGCAAAAATTGGCAGACCGCGATTCTGAGATAACTGAAGAGCAAGATTAATAATTAAATAGGTGTATAGATGAAAAAATTAGAATTGCTAGCCCCAGCGGGGAATTTAAGCAAGTTGAAAGTGGCGCTAAACTATGGTGCCGATGCGTGTTATGTGGGTGGAAAAGATTTTTCTTTGCGATCATATGCGGACAATTTCACATATGAAGAGTTGGCAGAGGGCGTTGAATATGCACATAAACTGGGTAAAAAGGTTTATGTAACAGCCAATATATTCGCAAAAAACGCAGATTTTGAGCAAGTTAAGGAATATTTTAAATATTTAGAATCCATTGCAGTTGATGCAGTGTTAATAACCGATGCGGGGCTTATGGCACTTGCAAAAGAAGTGGCACCTGGTCTTCCTAGGCATTTATCAACCCAAGCCAACACCTTAAACAAATACACCGTTAAGTTTTGGGCGGAGCAAGGAGTTGAGCGCGTTGTTCTTGCAAGAGAATTATCACTTCAAGATGTAAAAGAGATACACGACTTCAACAAAGATACCGAACTTGAAGCATTTGTGCACGGCGCAATGTGCATAAGTTATAGCGGAAGATGCCTATTATCCAATTATTTAACTTCCCGCGATGCCAACAGAGGCGAGTGCGTACAAGCGTGCAGGTGGAATTATGAAATTAAAGAAATAAGCAAATATCCTCGCCCACCACTAGAGGTGCAAGAAGACGAACGTGGCACCTATTTTATGAATAGCAAAGATTTAAATATGTTGTCATATATAGCAGAACTTGCAGAAAGTGGCATAGTTTCCTTCAAAATTGAGGGCAGAATGAAAAGTGAATACTACTTAGCAACAGTAATATCCGCTTATCGCAAAGCAATTGACGAATACTATGAACACGGCGCAGTTGTGTCTTGCGAAGAGTTACAAAAGGAACTTTTAAAAATTGCACACCGCGATTACACAACAGCCTATGCTTTTTGCAATAACGAAAAAACAGTATCCTACAACGACGACCAACACAACGGCTCCCACGATTTTATTGCCTCTGTAAAAAGTGCAAAAGCTGGCGAAGCAGTAGTTGAAATGCGCAATCGTTTTTACTCTGGCGACACGCTAGAAATATTATCCCCCACCACAAACCACAACAAAACCTTTGAGATTACAACAATAATAAACAGCAGACAAGAGAGCATAACGGACGCAAAACGCGTGCAAGAACTGCTACCCCTAACCCTCCCCGATGATATAACATTATCCGCCGGCGATATGTTGCGCAGAAAAAAATAAAACCCAACAACCAATATAATTAACCATTTAGAGTATTTTTTTTATTAAACTAAAAGGGCTGTAATGAAAATCAATTTCTTTACAGCCCTTTTTTGTTAGTTCATTTTATTATTTAAAATACCTAATTCCGTTGCCAAACACATTCATATCAAAATCGCCTTCTATATTTGAATATAGGCCTTGAGTGTAACGCTCGGTGTGACCCATTTTACCAAATATTCTGCCGTCAGCTGAAATTAAACCTTCGGTTGCGTTTAAACTGCCGTTTGGATTGAAAGGTGAAACCATAGTTGGCATATTGTTGTTGTCAACATATTGCGTTGCTACTTGACCAGCTGCCAAAATTTTTGCAAATTCTGCATCGGTTGCGGTGAATCTGCCTTCGCCGTGTGATACGGGAACGGTGAATACATCGCCAACTTTAAAGCTACTTAACCAAGGGCTTGCAGTTGTTGCAATGCGAATATTTGACAATGTTGATATGTGCCTGTTTAATACATTGTATGTTAGGGTTGGTGAATTTGGTTGCAATTCACGAATTTCACCATATGGTAAAAGGCCAAGTTTTATAAGTGCTTGGAATCCGTTACAAATACCGATTGCTAAACCGTCACGCTTTGCAATAAGGGTGTTAACTGCTTCTGCAATGTATGGATTTCTGAATGTAGCTGCAATAAATTTACCACTGCCGTCTGGTTCATCACCACCGCTGAATCCACCTGGGAATGCGATTATTTGACTGTTTTTAATTGCAGAAACTAGACCCGCTACGCTGTCACTGATTTCAGCAGAACTGCCATTTTTGATTACAAAGATATCGGCAATTGCACCCTCTCTTTCAAATCTTCTTGCGGTGTCATACTCGCAGTTTGTACCTGGGAACACTGGAATCAAAACGCGTGGTTTTGCAACTGGCACGTGATAGCTTGGTGCAACAAAAACTTTGTCGCTGTTAACCACAGTTGCACTGCCCGTTGTTTGTTTACTTGTTTCGTAAATTTTATCGAATCCACTCAAAGTTTTTAATACTTCTGCAATGCTAATATCAATGCCGAATCCGCTTACTTTCCCGCTGTTGTTTGTGGTTGCCACAAGTTCTGCGTCGCACTGAAGTGCGGAAATATCTTTAACTGCAATTATCAAGTCGCCCATATAGCATTTGAACATTGAAGCGTCCATTTTTGCAAACTCAACACCAATGCCGTCGCCAACTGCACTTCTGGTTATTGCAGAAACTGCGCCACCCGCTTCAACTACAGTTGCTGCAGTTATGTTGCCGCTTGCTATGTTTTTATGAATAGTGTCAAACACTTTTGTAACATAACTAAAGTCTGGCACAGCTTTGCCTTTAGCTAGGCTCACTCTATAAATTGCACTGCCCGCTTTAAATACGTTGTTTATTATCTTTGAACCTTCAGTTACTGCCACTGCAAATGATATAATTGTGTTTGGAACATCAATGTCTTCAAATGTTCCGCTCATACTATCTTTACCACCGATTGCAGGTGCTCCTAAATGATATTGTGCGAATAGGGCTCCCAAAATAGCGGCAAATGGTTCCCCAAAACGCTCGGAATCTTTATTTAAGCGCTTGAAGAATTCTTGCAATGTTAGGCGGATTGTACTGTATTCTACACCACCCGCAACTAGCTTTGCAACACTTGCAAGCACGCTTAGCACGCCACCTACATATGGGTTTGCATCGGTTATATAAGGGTTAAATGCCCAGCTTGCAATACTTGTTGTATCGGTTATGCCGTGTCTTACTGGGATACGAGCTGCCATATTGATTGCGGGGGTCATTTGATATTTTCCACCAAAAGGCATTAGCACGGTGTTGCCACCAATTGTGCTGTCAAAAGTTTCACCTATGCCCTTTTGAATCATTACGTTTTTGTCTTTTAAAATTGCTTCATATGCCGCGGCAAAGTCACCACTTTCTAGGGCTGAGGCAACCTCTTTTTCGTATACATCAAATATGCCCTCTGTTGGGAACTTGCGTGCCACAACATCAACTTCTTGCTTAACGCCGTTTGTGTTTAAGAAATCTCTATCGATATCAACTACAGTGCGACCCTTGTTGAACATACGCATTTTGTTGTTGTCGGTTATCTCTGCAACTACAACGCCCTCTAAATTTTCTTCTTTTACATATGATAAAAATTGGTTTACATCGCTGTCTGCAACCACAATTGCCATACGCTCTTGTGACTCACTTATTGCGGTTTCTGTAACAGATAAGCCCGCATATTTTTTAGGAACTCTGTCTAAATGAATGTCTAGCCCGTCGGATAACTCGCCGATTGCAACCGCTACACCACCCGCACCAAAGTCATTACATCTTTTGATTAACCTTGTTGCTTCGCCATTGCGGAAGAAACGTTGTATTTTTCTTTCAGTTAGTGGATTACCTTTTTGTACTTCTGCACCACAAACTGTAACGCTTTCTTTGTTATGAGCCTTACTTGAACCAGTTGCACCACCACAGCCGTCACGGCCAGTTGCACCACCAATTAGTATTACTTTGTCACCCGCAGTTGGCTCTTCACGCCTTACGTTGCCAGCGGGAGCGGCTCCAATAACAAAGCCCGTTTCTAACCTTTTTGCAACATAGTTGTCGTGATAAACTTCATTTACTATGCCCGTTGCAAGACCTATTTGGTTGCCGTAACTGCTGAAACCTGCTGTTGCGGTTTTGCTTATTACACGTTGAGGAAGTTTGCCTTCAATTGCATTTTGAATTGGTGCAAATACATCGCCCGCACCAGTAATTCTCATCGCTTGATATACAAATACTCTGCCTGACAATGGGTCACGAATTGCACCTCCCAAACAAGTTGCTGCACCACCGAATGGCTCAATTTCTGTTGGGTGATTGTGCGTTTCGTTCTTGAACATTACTAACCAATCTTCATTTTTGCCGTCAACTTTTGCGGTTACTTTAATTGAACAAGCATTTATTTCTAATGACTCATCAAGGTCGTGCAAAATACCACGCTTTTTAAGTGCTTTTGTGCCGATTGTTGCAATATCCATTAGGCAAACATACTTGTCTTTGCGATCTTTGTAGATATCTGCAAATAGGCTTTTATATAAATCGTAACCCTCTTGCAACTCCACATTGTCGCCAATTGTGATGTTTTTAAGCTCAGTTAAAAATGTTGTGTGCCTACAGTGGTCACTCCAATATGTGTCTATAACTTTAATTTCTGTTATAGTTGGATTCCTCTTTTCAGATACAAAATATTGTTGTACTGATTGTAGGTCGGGTGCGCTCATTGCAAAGTCACCATTTTTGTGGAACGCTAATACGCCCGCTTCATCTAAATCAATAAAGCCTTCGATATAGTCAATGCCGTCTTGCTCATCACTTACAAAATCTAAACTTGTTGGCTTTGCCATATCTGACAACTTACTGTCAGTTGGATTTATTAGATATTTTTGTATAGCAATTAGTTCCTCATCACTTACACCTTGAATTGCATACACCGTTGCTGTTTGTACTTTTGGTTTGGATTTGTTAAGCAATAGCTCCACGCATTGTTCTGCACTGTCGGCACGTTGGTCATATTGCCCTTTTAAATATTCAACCGCAAACATCTTGTAGCCTTCTAGCTCTGGTAACTCCTCGTTATAAACGGTGTCGCAAGGTGGTTCGCTAAATACATTGCTTGTTGCACGCTGAAAATCTTCTTCTGCTATGCCCGCAATGTCATATCGCAAAAACAACCTTAATGCTGTTGCTTTAATCTTCAATACTCCCACGATATCCGCAAATACGCGTGCGCTTGGAATGTCGAACCCTTCGTTTTTCTCTACAAAAATTCTTTTGATTTCCATTATATAATACCTATATCCTTTCTGTAAAACATACCTTCAAAAGCTATGTTGTCAATTTGTTTATATGCTATTTCGCGAGCTGAAGCAATATCTTTTGCCACCGCTGTTACTGCCATTACTCTGCCACCATTTGTAACCAATCCGCCTTTATCGGCTGTGCCCGCGTGATACACGGTTACGCCTTCGGTTTCGCCAATGGTTATTGGCAAGCCAGTTTTGTATTTTTCAGGATATCCGCCTGACGCAAGCACTATTGTTATTGCGCTATCGGTGCTCCACTCAATATCTATGTCGGCTAAATTGCCGTCAATGGTTGCTTCAAATATATCCACAATATCCGTTTTTAAAAGTGGAAGCACAGCTTGTGTTTCTGGATCGCCAAAACGCGCATTGTACTCTAAAGTGTACACGCCTTTATCTGTCATCATTAATCCAAAATACAACACACCTTTAAAGGTTCTGCCCATATCACTCATTGCCCTTACTGTTGGCAAAATAATGCTGTCATATGCTTCTTTCTGAATATCTTCTGTGTAGAACGGACTTGGACAAAAGGCTCCCATACCGCCAGTATTAAGACCCTTATCTCCGTCAAACGCTCTTTTGTGGTCTTGGC
>JAWXUT010000043.1:0-12787 GCA_044426075.1 Bacillota bacterium | reverse complement strand
GGTAGTCCTCTGACGCCCGCAATCCACATAAAACAAATGTGTCACGGAAAAAGTATATTTCAGCGCAGATGAACATTAAGATTGTAGGGTGCGTTAGTCCTCTGACGCCCGCATCCAATTTGCAATGTCTGCGCCGTTGCTTATTCGTTCGCCGTTATTGTTTATATGGATAAATCATAAAATCGTAGGGTGGTAGTCCTCTGACGCCCGCAATCCACATAAAACAAATGTGTCACGGAAAAAGTATATTTCAGCGCAGATGAACATTAAGATTGTAGGGTGCGTTAGTCCTCTGACGCCCGCATCCATATAAAAATAACAATTAGGATTGATTATAGTCTGCCGACGGCATAAGGTCCGGGCGGCAGGGGACTGCCGCCCCTACAATCTATATGCATTGTGTTTTGCCATTTGTTCCACGATTGAACAAACTATAAATTTAAAATCCACAATTATTCATTCAACCCGCTTGCGGGTTTGCACCCTACGATTTAATGTTCATCTGCGTTGAAATATGCGTTCCAACTTTCCCATATAATCAACCCTTTATGGGTTCCACACTTCTTCACTCTTCACTCTTCACTATTACTTGTTGCTTACACCCAACGGGCGGGTAATGGCTTGTTAGGGTGTCTTGTTTAGCGGGTTAGGTAGCCTAAAGTTATAATTGTGCGCCCGTTTCGCGTTCGACTTCCATTTTTAAATGGTGTTGAAGGATGCCGAATGTGTGGGGGTCTTCGCCGCCAACGGGGGTGCTGTCTATGGTGGATATTTTTATACATAGGGCGCCGGCGCTGGTTATAAAGGCTTCGTCGGCTTGCATTAGTTCGTCTCTAGAGTAGTGCCTTTCTTCCACTGGTACGCCTAGTGCGCGGCAAGCTAAAATTAGGTGGTGGCGCTGCACTCCGGCTAGTATTTTGTTGTTGGTTGGTGCGGTTATTAGTGAGCCATTTTTTAGTATGTGCACGTTGCTGTGGGTGCACTCTGTTACGGTGTTGCCGTCTATAAATATCGCCTCTTCTGCCCCTTGTGTTTGGGCTTTGTGTAGCGCCAAGATGTTTGGGAGTAGGTTGCAAGTTTTTATGTTGCACATATTGTGCCTTATGTCGGGTGTGGTTGTGCAAGCTATTGCCTTATCTAGCGGTTTTAGTTCGCTCTGTTTTATAAATATTAGAAGATTACTTTTTGTGTTTTTGTCATAACTGTGGTCGCGCACGCCGCTGCCACGGGTAGCTTGAAAGTATACAAAATGACTGCTTCCGTCCACCTCTTTAAGCATATCGATTAGCAGACTTTTTAGATATTCTTTTGTGCAAGGAGCAACTATATCTGCGCCTTTTAAGCTTTCAAAAAAGCGTGCAATGTGTTCATCGGTTGCTATCATTTTGTGGTTTAAACTGTAAATTGCATCATACACTCCGTCGCCAAAATAGCATATTCTGTCACAAATTGGGATATCTAGTTCTTCAATAGCGCTCATTTTGCCATTGTAGTAGCCAATATTGTTCATTATCACCTCTCAAATATAACATTTATATGAAAATATTGATGTTTTATGTGCTCGTTTTACCATTTTTTTGCAGAAAAAATTTAATTGACATACAATTTATTATATAGTATACTAGTTATATATGTATATATTTTAATATTAATATAATATTATATGAGGAGCTCAGTATGTTAGAGATTAAAAACTTATACAAAAAATACCTTAACAGTGAAAGATTTTCTGTTGAAAACTTAAATCTCACCCTAAATGGCGGTGAAATTTTTGGTTTTTTAGGACAAAATGGTGCGGGTAAATCCACAACTATTAAATGCCTAACGGGAATTTATCCATTCAGCTCGGGTTCAATTACTATTTGCGGACACGATATTGCTAAAGATCCAATAAACGCTAAACTAAATATGGGATATGTGCCAGACGATCACTCTGTTTACGACAAAATGACGGGCAGAGAATATGTAAATTACATAGCAGACCTTTACAGAGTTTCTAAGCGTGACAGAACCGAGCGTATGCGTGAATTTAGCGCAGCTTTTAGATTGACAAAGGCGCTTGACCAACAAATAAAGTCATATTCACACGGAATGAAACAAAAAATTTGTATTATTGGCGCGCTTATCCACAGCCCAAAATTGTGGGTGCTTGACGAACCAATGATGGGGCTTGACCCACAATCAATGCAAGAGATTTTAAATAGAATGCGCGTGCATTGTGATGACGGCAATACAATATTTTTCAGTAGCCACAACCTAGATTTGGTTGCAAAAATTTGCGACAGGGTGGCAATTATCAATGACGGAAAATTGCAATGTGTTATTGATCTTCACATAAAAGGCAACAAAGAGACGCTTGAGGCCACTTTTAACAGATTAACAACGCAACGTGCGGCTGAAGAATCTGCTGCAGCTGTTGATATTCAATAGGTGTTATATGAATAATATCATTACATTATTAAAGTTAGAATTTCGCAGTAAATTTGGCAGCATCAACAAAAATGATAGCAAAACTTATACAAAACCATTAATTTCTTTAATGGCGGCGTTATGTTTCATCTACATAATATATCTTGGGGCAACGCTGTTTTTTGAAATGTTTGCAGATGCAGGTTTGGCATATGAAGCACTGGTTTTGGTGTTTACAGTTATGTTTTTGTTTATGCTTTTTAGCGGAACAAGCGGAACAATAAAAGTGCTATACTACAAAGGTGACAACGTTATTCTTATGCGTTTTCCAGTTAGTGGTGAAGCGGTTTTTATCAGTAAAACATTGTTCCTATTGGTTAGCCAATTGATTACAGCTGCAATAATTATTTCACCTTTTATGGCGGCTTATGCCAATGTTTCGGCTGCTACTATTAGTAGCGGGTTCTATTTTATGGTGCCAGTTGTGGTGTTGTTTATGGTTGCAATTTGCTTCTTTTTAAGCAACATATTGGCGATTCCTATAATGCACTTAACAAATAAAATCCGCAACAAGTTTGCGCTTATAATTATATGTTTATCTGTTGTTATGGCGGGCGCTTTTGCGGGATATATGTTATTATTTAGCAACATTGTTGACTACTTGCGTGATAGCAACTTTTCTGTTTTTTCAGATGAAATCGTAGTTATTATTCAAAATATTGCGGGAAATATGATTCCTACTAGGTATTTTGCAGATATTATGGTGGGCTATAAACTGTATATTGCGTTCCCAATGCTTGTGCTTATTACGGGATTTTCTCTTATAGGAACCATTATTGTTATTGCTAAACTTTATCAAAAAACACTGCTTAACAATGTTGAAGTTGAGGGCAGCGCTTTTAAAAAGAAAACTAGCAACAGAGTTAAATCTGTATTTATGACCTCTCTTAAAAAAGAGTTTGTAAATGTGTTTCGCTCGGTAAACTATAGCTTCCAGTATTTTGTGCTAGCTTTCAGTATGCCAGTTATGGTGTATTTTTGTAACGACTTGGCGCTCACGCTAGGCAAAAATGACATCGGTGAAGAAATTACTATAGGTATGACAATTCTCGTTATGCTTATATTTTCTACCATTATTGTCAGCTTTGCGGCAACTAGCATATCTCGTGAGGGCAAATGCTTTTATCTTACTAAGGTAATCCCCGTTTCTATACACAAGCAAATGTTTGTTAAATTTGTGCTTTATATGATAGTTTCGGTGTTATCTAATTTGGCGTGTTTGATAATTTTGGTTTATGCAGAACTTATGGATATATCAACTTGCCTATTTGTGTTTGGAATAGTGCAGTCGGTTTCAATTGGGCTAACGCTTATCGCAATGAAAAAGGATGTAAAAAAACCAACCTTTAATATGACGGGTGAAGGCGAAGTTGTAAGCAACAACACTAACACAACAACAGTTGTATTATTAGGCTTCATTATGGCTATTTTGCTAGGCACGGTTGCTATGATAACGGCATTCTTATTTACTGCCACCTCTATAATGGTAATTGCGTGTGCGGTTATTGCGGGGCTGTTTACTGTTATATCAATAATATGTTACTTCTTCCGATTGAATAAAACATATAATAAAATAAACTAAATGTATATAAATCGTCCAATAATGATAGCAGAAAAGAGCAAATGCTGACGTAAGATATAATCAAAATTAAGTGTACTACATAAAAGAGTTTCACTACAACTACACTTATTGCATAAGTAGCAATCACCTAAATTTGCTAAGATAAATACCCCACAAGAACAAGAGGTAAAAATGAAAAAATTCCTACTAGCCGTTATTATATTAATTCCAGTTATGGTTGTCATGGTGCTGAGCGCAACGGGCACGATTATTGCTGCTGCAAAAGATGTAAACGCAACAAGCATTGAGATACGCGACGAGGACAACGCAGAAATTGCCAACAACAGCCAGCTATATATGGATCTTAATGATGAAGAAGGCATTACAATCTATATAAATGTATATCCAACAATAACATATGACGATTCTGTTACATATGAAATGAGCAGTGATGAAAACTACCCCGGCGAAGTTAGTATGGCGCGGATAGGTGACACCGACGAGTATCGCATATATCCCGTTGCAAGCGGCGCAACAAGGGTGATAATTCGTGCAAGCAACAATCGCGAAGTGTACTTTGCAATAGATATATACATATTGAGTGATGAGATTAGCAGCGTGCTTATTTATGACAATGAAGGTGAAACAATATTAACTGATATGGAGGCAACCTCATATCCAACATATAACTTATCAAGCATATCAACGCTATATGCATTGGCTTATCCAACGGATGCAATTGCAGATAACATAGTGTGGGAAAGCAGTGACAAAAGCATAGTAACGGTGTCAGAAAACGGCACACTAACTCCATTAAAAAGAGGCAAAGCAATAGTTTCGGCAACCATAATGCAAAAATCGGGAGACGAAATTGTAGTAAATATAATAATAGACACCAACACGGCGGTGTTAATTACAAATGAGATATATGCGTCATTTACAGTTGACGAAAACTATATTGCAGAAAATGTAGTGGTTGATGTAACAGACGGCGATGTGTTAAACGCGTTAGAGATAACGGCAATAAGCGGAGGATATAGTGTAACGCTAGGTGGATATACAGATATAGTATATGTGTATCAAGCAACCGCGGGAGACTGGTGTTTTTACGATGTTCCCGACGTTGTGTACACAAATAACGGCAGTTATGCGTTAAGCAGTGTATTAAAAGAAGATGTAACAGCAACCGCACTAGCGGGCGTAACATACTCAATTGTGGCAGATAATATGGGTATTGCTAGTGTTGAAAACGGATATTTAACCCCATTGTTAAGCGGCACAATAACATTAGTTGCAACCTACAACAGCCAAACGGTGTCAAAAGAGATAACTATATATGATAATCTATCAACATTTGTATTGTCTTTAGGGCAAGAAGACGGCGAACTTGGCATAGAAATGACGCGTGTGTGGGGCTTCTTATGGTTTACAGATACAACCTATAAAACCACAACAAGCAGTTATCAGTTGACAACAGATGTAGTAGACGGCAGTGCAGATTTGCGTTGGACGAGTAGCAACACGGAGTGGGCAGAAGTAGATAGCACTGGGCTTGTGTCATTTTACACAGCGGGTGCGGGGCAATCTATAACAATAACCGCAGAAGTGTATATAAACAACTTTGCAACGGGCGTATTGCGTAGCTTCACATTTAATATGACAGAAGAAACAAACAGCTACAATGTAGGCACAAACATTACAAATGACGATGAAGAAAAAAATGAAAACTTTGATATTCTGTATTCCTTAACAAGGTCCAAATATGGCAACACCATAGTATTGCAAGGCAATGTAAACTTTGTTGACAGAATATATTTAACCGCAAGTTTATACGGCAACGGCTTTACAATTGATGGTCAATATTACGAAGATGATGCAAGTGAAGACGAAGTAATGGTATATATCAGAAGTGAGGCGGTAAATTATTTAGAAACAGACGGACTTTATATTCAAAACATAACCATAAGCGGCACCGAGTCATTTGAAACAAGCGACTATATAGGTACTGGAATAAGAACATCTAACACAGAATTTGAATTTTATCTTATGTACAGCGTGGTGCGTTATGTAAACACGGGCGTTGTGCTTGCGAGGGTAAATAGCAATGTTGTAATAGAGGGTTCAATACTAGGCGACTGCAGTTTTGTGGGCTTATCAATTGCAACAGAAGGCGAACTAACCGAATACACCTTGCGCATAACAGATTGCGTATTTAAAGAAACGGGCGGACCCTCAATAATGGCATCTTCATATAACGCATTGGATGACAGCGATTATTTAAATACGAACATTTTACCATACATAGAGTTCACTGGATTCTTAGATATTTACAACTGGAAAGAAACTAGTGATTTAAGTAGCATAGTGGGTTCATTGGATAGCGTATTTGATATGATGGCAGATTTTGGCGTAGATCCTACACAAATAACAAGTGCACTTGGTCAAATATTTGAAAATGTATTTATGCAAGAGTCAAACAGCAATGCAGTGTACACATATGAAGGCAAAACCTATGTAAGTTTGGGCTTTGTATCGCTTGGTTGCTATGTTGCAAACGATGAGTCACGCATATCAATTGAAGATAGCGGGCTAGAACTTGTAACAATAAATATGCCAGATAGTAGCGATAAGAGTATTGTTGGCCTAGCGCTTGCAGGTGCAGAAATTATAATAAAATATTATATTAATGGAGATATGACACTATATAATCCATCACAACTAGTAACATACAATTTGGATGCAGACGGTGGTCCTCGTAATGATCCGGGTGACACAGTGCCACAAAACACCGAACTCTACTACAAATTAAATGGCAAAACAGAACCAGAAGATAGCAATAAAGGGCAAGCGTTAAATCCCGAAATAATCGAGGTAGCATAGCACAAAATATAATTTGTGCATATAATGGGAAAATATGAAAAAATTTACAATAGCTTTAATTTTAATAATTCCATTTATCATTGTTTTTTCACTGTTTGCAACAAGCACCGTGATAGCAGAAACAATGAACGTTAATGCTACATCAGTTGCAGTATATGACGCAAACGGAGATGAAATAACATACGACCTAGAGTTGGACATAACAGAAACCAACTGTATGGTTTATATTAAGGTGCTTCCAACAATAACATATGACCCTAGCGTAACTTTTGAGCTTGATGCAACAATAAGCACGGGTGCAGTTGATATCGCTAAAGCGGAAGATGATGGTTGGTATACAGTTACGCCAACAGCGGTGGGTGTTGCAAGGGTTATTGTAAGCGCAAGCAACAACACAAGCGTAAACACCATTTTAACAATAATAGTCACATCAAAAATACTTGAGAAGGTAACATTATATTCCACAACAGACGGCAGTGTGCAAAGTGGCACTATAGAGCTAATATCCCCCACAACACTGGCAACAGATTTCTATCCAACTAGTGCAATTAATAGTGGAATAGTGGTGTGGGAGAGTTCCAATACAGATATATTTACAGTAAGTGACAGCGGACTAATAAGCCCAGTTTCAGCGGGAGTTGCCACACTTAGCGTAGCAACAGATGACCGCGCTGGCAACATTTTAGCCACAACTATTGCAATCGATACAACAAATGCACTTATAAACACCACAACTATTTACGCCGCAAGCAGTGTAGATGCAAAATTTATTGCAGAAAATGTGGTTATAAATAGTAGCGCAACAGTTAGCGGAAGTGGCAGTGCCTTCACAGTAACCTATGGTAAATATTCAGCAATTGTATATGTGGAATATTGCGAGGCGGGCGCGTGGGGCTTTATTAATTTAGCAACATCCGCATACACAAACAACGGCGCCTACTATATCGGGGTGGGCTTTAAGGATTACAATTATATTAATAGTGAGTTATCCTACAGTATCAGTGTAGAAAATGTTTCGGGCTCCGCCTATATTTCGGGCGACTATTTGTACCCAGTTTCAGCGGGCACAATTTTAATTACAGCAACCGCAAACAATGAAATAGTAACGGCATATATTGAGATAAAAGAGCGCCCAGCATACATTACACTTATGCTAAATGAAGAGGATCAATGTTTGGGTATTGAGCAAGTTCACATATTTGCAACCAACTTTTACAGCGGCACAACATTTACCAATACTTTGCAGTTTGGGTTACAGAATAGCACAGTTTGGGCTAACAGCAACATAAGTTTTGTTTCAAGCAACACAGCAGTTGCAACTATAGATGAAACTGGATTTATAACCATATTAAGCCACGGAACTTTTACAATTACAGCAACCGTTATGCTTGGTGAATATAGCACCACAACCACAGCAAGCTACACTTTTAGTGTAATTGAAGACGAGGCAGTAAACATATATTCATTAGACGAATTTATGGAGGCGCTAGCAAACAATGTGGATATGGTGTTGCAAACGGATATCTATCTTGAGGAGCGCATAGAGCTTTATTCAAGCATATATGGCAACGGCTTTACGATATCAACGGAGTTTGTAAGTGATGTATCTCGCTATGCCCTTATGATTAGCATAATTGATGAGAGCGGTGAAACTATAACGCTGCAAAACACAGTGTTTGAAGGCTGTTCTTCCTATGCTGACAGTGCAGAAATGGGCTTGGGTATTTACATAAAAACCGTTTCAACTGAGGTAATCATAAACTATTGTATAGTGCGCTACTACAATTGCGGCATTGAAATAAACAGCGGCAGTGACGTTTATTTGCAGGGCTGCGTGCTGGGCGATTGTAACTTTTTAGGGGTGCAAATAAACAATGATTACAATTATTGTGGTGATATCACATTTGAAAATATAATTTTTAAAGAGACAACTGGGCCTTCTATTCTTATGATGAATGAAACAATGTCAAGTGACGGCTACAGCGAAAATATCGTGCCAAATATAACAATTAAAGGATTTTTTGAATCATATAATTGGAAAACCACATCAGAAATAAAAGATATGCTATCCGAAATCAATCCAAACACACTTGGAATGATTGCAGATTTTGTGGATATAGAAGCACTTATGTCATTTTTGGGTGTAATAGTTGAAGACGTATTTTTACGCGACGATATGTCACATCTAAGCTATATTGCAGATGACGGCATACGCTACATTTCAGCCGCAATGGTAGCAATTGGCGTTTACAATTTTATAGACACCACCCAGTTTACAATTGAAGATGACGGGCTCGCACTACTCGAAATCCCAATGCCAACAGACAACAGCGATATTGGCATATATTTACAGCTAGCAGAAATTGGCGCAAAACTTGTTTCAAACAAATTAACCGTATACAACAGCAGTTATATGTTAAGTTACACAATAGAAGACAACACTCCACGTTGTATGCCAAACGACCCCGTACCAGAAAACGCCGAACTTTATGCTAGGTTAGTGGGATAGGAACCCGCGAGCGGGTTGAGTGAATAGTGAAGCAGGATTGAACTGTATCCACAAAAATGGACACACACAAAATGTATTTTGAATATACGTCCCCTAAAGGTGGACACAATAATTAAGATTTGTAGTTTTTAATAGACAGTTGAATTTTATATAGATGTATAAATAGTACTGACTTTTCTTTTTGGTTTCAAAAAGAGAAGTAAGCAAAAGAAAAAAAACAAGCCTCTTTTTCCGAGGGCGGCTTGACCCCAAAACTCCGCATTACCCCGCAAGCTTCACATTAAGACAATATTCTCATTAACCCCTCTTGTCTAAGAGGGGTAATATTTTCTAATAGTAAAAATAGTTTTATTGAGGATAATTTATTATAGTTTTTAAAGAGGTTAAAACTGCCCTTGACCCGCATATATTTTGCAAGTCTTTTAGTTCAGCGAAGGAAGTGGCAATAGAAGAAGTAGAGTGTGTCCCTTCGCATATTTATTGTATCGCAAAATATATCCGCGTAAAGGGTTACAACAAAAACAAGTTTTTGCAGTTTTGTATTATATTTTTTTGAAAGCTCAGAAAATAGCAATAGAATTTTTCATTTTTAAATATGTCCTCTAAATGGGGTACACTTCAGAACCCATAAAGGGTTGATTATATTAAATTCGCCGTTGTCTGTGCCACGGATAAATCATATTATCGTAGGGGCGGAATCCGTCCGCCCGAATCAAAAACAACAAAAATGAAACAATGTAGCCACATTTTAACGAATATTATATATTATTCCCCTTAAATCACCGCAATCATGATATAAAAAAGGAACTGCATTTCTTTACAGCCCCTTTTTAATTGTTGATGTTTTTAATGTATCAAAGATATTAGTAGCGCTTGTTTATTTCTCTTGACAAATCTCTAATAAATTGGCGTTCGTGTACTTGCTCAGCCTCCCAAATATCCTGCCGTCTTTGGGATTCTTCCTCTTCAGCTTCCCATTTCTTCTTTCTTTTTTCTGCCTCTGCTCTTGATGCTTCTTGCTGTTTTGCTTTTCTATCAATTTCATCAATTGCTTCTTTTACTAAAACATTAGCCCTAGCAGCCTCATCCCTAGCATGGCAAATTTTTTGTTTTTCCATTTTTGCACTATGCATTAGCTTATCGATAAACCTTGTTTTTTCTCTAACATCATAAAATATTTTAATTTCCATACACTCTTCGGCAGAATGCGTTGTGTTCTGAATTTTTTCTTCTACTGTGAGCGCAGGTGTTTCTATTAGAAACTCTTCTTCTTCATCAAGCAATGTTTCAATCCAGTCGCTTTCATTACAGTGCAAATTATCAAATTCTTTATCTTCTACGATTATACCTCTGTATAGAGTCAAAAAGACAATAGTGTCTATCATTTCTTGTGCTAATTCATCAATCTTTGGAATATATACTTTTGCATCATTTTGTCTTTGTTTTCTCAGTTTAGGTTCCTTTACATATCGCAACCATAGTATGATAAAGAGTGGAATAAGTGCCCCAATAACTGCACCAGGAACCATTATCATGCCTATAAATATTAATACTGATAAAAATGTTGGATTATCCGTAACCATGGGCAAAAATAACAGCATGCTAAGTATAGTCATTATTAGCGCTCCGAATGCTACACACAATTTCTGTTCTCGTTGAAAAAGTGTTGCTGCTATTTGCCCGTTGTCGATATAGCGATAATGATATCTTTTATTGCCCTTTTTTTCTGCATTCTCAATCCCACCTCTTTTTAATACATTAAAAAGAACAAAATCTGAGTTGAAAAATTCCTTATAACGAAGCAGAAATTTTACTTCTTTTGCTATGTTGATGATATTTTCTGTACTAGTTGTTATCTCCGCAATAGCTTCTTCATCAGTCAATGGGCCTACATCTTTCACTTCTTTAGTCCCTTCATCTAAGCACTGTTTTTGTCCTTTCGCTAGACATTCTAGTGATAAAGGAACATGTTGTTCGTATTTTGTTACCGAATAATCAAAATAATCCATAAAAGTCCTCCTAAATAACATGGTGTTTGTTACCATATATTATAATATAGTATTATATTATACGAAAATTTCTCGTATGTCAAGTATTTTACGAATCTTTCTAGTAAACTAAAGATATGAATGATATTCCTATTAGACTAAAAGAGTTGAGAAAGTTTGCAAAATTATCCCAAACGAAGCTGGGTAAGATTCTTAATGTGTCGCAAGATACAATTTCCATATGGGAGACTGGAAAAAGTTATCCTAGCGCTGAATATCTAATTGCACTTGCAAAACTATATTCTGTCACTACCGATTTTATTTTAGGATTGCAGCCATATTAACCATAATGGCTGTAGTTTTTTAATAACAAATGCATAAAATTGTAAGTGTGGAATCTGTCCGGCCGCTCCAAATAAAGCAAAAGGCAAGCATTTTGCAATGAAATTGTCACTTCGTGCCAGTGAAATTCCTACGGAATGAAATTTGCAAGCAAATGAAAGTCGCTTGCGCGAATTGAGGATAAAATTATATAGAAGCCGTTGTTTGAGCCACGGATAAATCATATAATTGTAGGGTGCGTTAGTCCTCTGACGCCCGCAATCCGCATTGCACGTTTTCACGCCGTTGTTTATTTTATCGCCGTTGCCGGATTAACACATAAACTGTATTGTTGTAGGGTGCGTTAGTCCTCTGACGCCCGGACCTTATGCCGTCGGCAGACTATAATTTTATATACAAAATAAAAAAAGAGCCACAACCAAACGCCCCTGCAAGGGCAACCCAACCACCCCGCAAGGGAGCAGAACCACCCCGCAAGGGGGAGATGTTTTTTGGCCGACTCTTCACCTCTACTATTTTAACACATATCGTGTCAAATGTCAAGTATTTTAGCCGTTTTTGTAAGAAAATGGCAATAAATTATACAAACTTTTCTTTGTACTTCGACAAAGTAAAAGGGTGCAAAAGAAAGCGAACAAGCCCATTAAAAACCTTTATATCACGCACACTACTTTGAAAACGCCACCCCCTAAAAAATTCATGTATGTCTGTATACATTAGGATTTTTTAGGGGGTGGCGTTTCCTTCGTATTGCACGCAATCTAAATGTTTTTACTGTTGCAGGAATTGACCCACAAACTCCTCAACACCCAACGGGGCTAGTCATTATTATATGCTGACTGTACCCTCTTGTCTAAGAGGGGTTAAGGCTAGATGTAGTTATAAATTTGAGGTAAGGATTGTTTATTTTAGTTTTTATTAGGTTAAAACTGCCCTTGACCCCGCATATATTTTGCAAGTCTTTTAGTTCAGCGAAGGAAGTGGCAATAGAAGAAGTAGAGTGTGTCCCTTCGCATATTTATTGTATCGCAAAATATA
>JAWXUT010000042.1:0-12805 GCA_044426075.1 Bacillota bacterium | reverse complement strand
GTGCCTTGCAATTGTGATTGGTTCTTTCCAATTAGAAACTATTGGAGTAATACCTTCAACTAAAACTGGAGCTCTAAAAACTGTGCCATCTAGAATAGAACGAATAGTTCCATTTGGTGAACGCCACATACTTGTAAGATTGTATTCTTCCATACGTTGCGCGTTAGGAGTAATTGTAGCGCACTTAACGCCAACCCCGTACTTTTTGATTGCGTTAGCAGAATCAATTGTAACTTGGTCGCCAGTTTGGTCACGATACTCTAACCCTAAATCATAATATTCTGTCTTTAAATCAACATAAGGAGTAATCAATATATCCTTAATGCTTTTCCAAAGAATTCTAGTCATTTCATCGCCATCAATTTCAACCAATGGAGTAGTCATTTTAATCTTGTTCATTGTGCCTCCTATAACGCCAACACGGCATTATTAACATATTTTGTAAAAGTTACGGTGTAACCGTTTGTTGTTTGTGGTGTACTAGACTCAACAAGAGTCCAATTTTGCATATCATCAAGGTTTGGGAAGAAATGTGTTGCTCCGCCTACAGCCTCTATTTTTGTAATAATCGCCTCACTACAGTAGTTTATCATCGTGTTGTAGAACATAGCTCCACCCACTATAAACACACTATCCGCATCACGCTCATTGAGCACTGCCTTCAACTCTTGCATACTTTGTACACATAAGCATTGATCGCTATTAAATGTGCTGGACAATACAATGTTTTCTCGTTTAGGAAGCGGTTTGCCGTTGGGAAACGAAAGTAGCGTTTTTCTGCCCATAACAATAGTTTTGCCCATTGTTTGTTCTTTAAAAAAAGCTAAATCAAGTGGCAAGTGGAATAACATATCATTATTTTTACCTATGCCCCACTCGCTATCTACTGCGACTATTGCCTTCATTAAATTGCCACCTCGATTCTTTTGCCTAGTAAGGTAAATTTATAATCATCTAAATTGAAATCACTCAACTTAAAGTCATAAAAATTGGTTATATCTTTATTCATACTAAATGTTGGTGCATCAAACTGCTCGCGCTCTATTATCTCTTTTGCAAGTGGAATGTGTCTGTCATAAATATGTGCATCTGCTATTACGTGCACAAACTCACCAACTTCAAGACCCGCAACTTGCGCCATCATATATGTTAGCACTGAATACTGCACAACGTTCCAATTATTTGCGGTTAGCATATCTTGTGAACGCTGATTTAAAATTGCATTTAATTTGTTTCCGCTAACATTAAAAGTCATACTATATGCACAAGGATACAACGCCATTTCGTTTAAATCACTGTGAGTATATATATTTGTCATAATTCTGCGCGATTGAGGATTATTTTTTAAATCATATATAACTCTGTCAACTTGATCAAACTCACCCTCTTTATACTGGTGCTTTACGCCTAGCTGATAGCCATATGCTTTGCCAATAGTGCCGTCTTCTTGCGCCCACGCATCCCAAATATTGCTCGCAAGCTCCGAAACCTTGTTGGATTTCTTTTGCCATATCCACAACAATTCATCTACACATGAAGCAAAATTTGTCTTTCTAATTGTAATAATAGGGAACTCTTTGCTTAAATCATATCTATTTACAATACAAAACTTTTTAATGGTGTGCGCGGGAGTGCCGTCTTCCCAATGTGGGCGAACAGCCAACTCTTCATCACTATAACCATTTTCTATTATATCTTTAATATTTTGAACAAATACTTTATCTGCGTAACTCATATTCACCTCGCTAAATTAACTTTATTTTACCACAATTTGTATTAAATGTAAAGTACAGAATCAAAAATTTTGAACTAGTCTAACATTGCCAAATAATTATCCAATCTCTCATTTATATATTGCGCCATTATACGCTCCATAGCTTGCAAGTTTTTTGTTGAATGATAGGCGTCAAATGCGTCATAATAGGCGTGCCTATCTGCAAACTTTATATTTATGGGTGGATATCCCGCTTTCATAAGCTCAAAATTTACAAGCAGTCTGCCACATCTGCCGTTGCCATCAATAAATGGATGTATACTTTCAAATTCTATATGGAATCGTGCCATTTTTCTTGCAATAGGTTCTTCTAGCCTAGCATAACTCGCTAGCAATTCTTCCATTTTAGATTGTATTAAATAGGGTTGCGCTGGAGTGTTTTTTGCGCCCATTATCATAACAGGTACCCTGCGATAAACACCTCTGTCTTGCTTATTATCTGCAAGCACCAAATGGTGTATTTCTTTAATAATACGCTCCGTTAACGGCGCTTTATTTTGCACCAACTCCATAACATAGTCAAATGCCTCTTTGTGCCCTACAATCTCCAAATGATCCTTTAATGGTTTTTTATCAATTGTTAGCCCACGCAAAACTAAATCAGTTTCTCTAAGAGTAAGCGTGTTGCCCTCAATTGCATTGGAATTATAGGTAAATTCTACAAGGAATTGCTCCCTAAGCCTTTTCAATTCGCCATCAGTAAAGGGTCTTTTGCTATTCAACAACGCTTTTTTATCGGCTATTTGGTCCGGCGAACATACGCTATTCTTACATCTTTCATCGTGAGGTTTTTTAGCATCTATCGGAACAATCCAAATACGACCTTGTTTGTAAGCACCCAAGACTTTGCCTTCTGCACATAAAACTCGCACTCTTCTATCAGAAATACCCCATTTTTGTGATGTTTCTTTAATTGTCATATACATTATTATACCTCCACTTGCTGTAAGTATACCACATTATCGGAATAATATCAAGGCTTGCGGAATAATATTTTTGCTTTATCTAAACAATACCAAACTGGTTGTTATGCCATTTTGTCTGCTAGTTGATTGCCACCTAAAATATGAATGTGCAAATGCCCAACAGACTGGCAAGCGTGTGCGCCCTTGTTGCTCACCAAACGGAAGCCGTCTTGCAAGCCAAGTTCATCAACCAATTTAGACAATGTTTTTAAACATTTGCCTAGGATAACTGCCTCTTCGTCATTCATCTCAATGATGTTTGCAAAGTGCCTTTTAGGAAGCAATAGATAGTGCTTTTCTGCTTGTGGGTTGATGTCTGCAATTATAACCATTTCATCATCTTCATAGAATTTTTTTGCAGGGATTTCTCCGTTTGCAATTTTACAGAATAAACAATTTGACATTATTTTAGTTCTCCTTTATATCCTTCTTTGTATATTTCTGAGGGTGCCACAAGGTGCACGCCCTCTGCGTTTTCTGCATAGCATCTTATATAATATTCGCTATATCCGCACGACATTCCTTCGCGGTTAGTTTCTTCAAACAACACGGTTTGGGGTACTGAATATAGTTTTTCAAGATACTGTTCTCTAAGTTCTTTGCGAACTTCTTCAAGTGCGGTTTTGCGATTTTTAACAACTTCGCTGTCTAGCTGACCCATACTGTATGCCTTTGTACCTTCGCGTTTACTGTAAGGGAAAATATGGATATCGCTAAACTTAACTTCCCGCACAAAGTCAACTGTATTTTGAAATGCCTCTGCTGTTTCGGTTGGGAATCCCACAATTATATCTGTTGTAATTGCAGAATTATCATCAAAACTTCTTATCAAATCAACCTTTTCTTTATACTCTTTTGCGGTGTAGTGCCTATTCATTGAAGCTAGCACTGCGTTGTCGCCGTGTTGCAATGATAGGTGGAACTGTGGGCAAAAGTGTTGCAAACTGAATAACGCTTCAAGTAGTTCTTGGGTTATGCCTTCAACATAAACTGAACCCAATCTTATGCGAACATCCACATCTTTAATGCCGTTTATAAGCATTGTTAGCGACTCGCCATTATCCTCACCATAGTGTGAAATATTGATGCCAGTTATAACAATTTCTTTGGTAAATTGTGCCAAATGCTTAATCTCTTGCACCGCACTTTGCACACTTCGTGAGCGTGAACGCCCCCTCAAATGCGGAATAATGCAATATGTACAGAAGTTATTACAGCCGTCTTGCACCTTTACATATGCACGCGTTCTCACTGGATCTGCATAGTTTAACTGCTCTTCATATTTAGTAGAGAGTTCGCTCATTTCTACATAGTCACTGCCTATATGGGCTAATATATCTGACTTTTTAGCCACTCCGCCCACATAATTAATGCCCTTTTCCACATAAAAATCGCGGTTCTTTTGGCTTGCGCAACCCGTAATCATAATATATGCGTTGGGGTTCAGCTTCAAAATTCTAGCAATTATCTGCCGACTTTTGCGTTCCGCTTCATTAGTTACAGCACACGTATTTACAATGTAAATGTCTGCGGGAACAAGCTCCTCGTGCGTTGTGTATCCCAGTTCTTTCAGTCCAGAAACCAGCGTATCGCACTCATATTGATTGACTTTACAGCCTAAATTGAATACAACTGCGCTACTCATTACATCTCACCCAATCCGCTCATGCACTTGGTCAACGCCACTATAGATGCCGTTTCTGCACGCAAAATGCGTTTTCCTAACGTGGTTACAGTCAAGCCTTTTTCAACTGCTAGCGCAATTTCTTCTGTTGTGAAACCGCCTTCACTGCCAATATATAGGGCTAAATTGTTTTGTGTTATGGTGCAGAAACTATCCGCTGTGCACTTTTCATAACAAATTATTCTGTTTTCGCAATCCGCTGACATTGTAACTGCTGTTGCAAAATCTACAGGCTCTTTTATTGTTGGCAACACTCCTCTGCAACATTGCTTGCTTGCATCTAGTATTATTTTTTCAAATCTATCTCGCTTAAATGTTGTTACATTGGTGTTGTGGCTGAAAAATGGTTGGATTTCTGTTACACCCAACTCAACAGCTTTTTGCGCTATAAAATCAAGTTCTTTGCAAACTGCTTGAAAAAGCACCACTCTACACTTTGGTTCGCATAGATTGGTGGTTTTGCTTGTTATTGTTGCATATAGATCACCTTTGTTTATCTCGGTTATCTTGCACAAATAATCGTTTCCGTCCCCGCAAATTGCTATAAAATCGAACCCAACTTTGTGGCGGGTTACTTGCACGCAATGCCTAAATTCAGCGCCTTCTAGCATAACGGTGTCTGCTGATATTAAGTTTGCAAAAAATCTTCTGTAATCCATTTTATCCTTATTTTGTGCGTTGCAAGAGCAATGCGTCCCACTCGCCCATTTCGATTTCTTTTACTAGTGCCATACCTTCTTCGGCAAATTTATCAATTACAGCTTGTTTTCTTGTGTGAATTATGCCCGAACACACCATATATCCGCCTATTTCTAGGTGGGTTGGCAATGCTTCTGCTAATCTTAAAAGAATTTCTGCTGTTAGGTTTGCTAGCAACACTTCAGCCACTGCGTCTGTCTTGCTACACAAATCGCTCTCTTCAATTTCAACTTGATCGAGTACGCCGTTTAGCTCGCTGTTTTCACGCGCGGATTTTATTGATAATGAATCAATATCACACATATAAACGCGTTTTGCACCCTTTTTTATCGCACCAATGCCAAGTATGCCACTGCCCGTGCCTACGTCAATTACAAATTTATTTGTAATGCCAATCTCAGACATAAGCGCAAGACACATCTTTGTAGATTCGTGCTCTCCCGTGCCAAATGCCATTGATGGGTCAATTTTTATTACCAATTTATTGTCCGCATTGTCATACTCAATCCACTCTGGAACAACTGCAAAATCTCCAATTTCAATGGGTTTATAGTGCTTCTTCCACTCTGTCATCCAGTCTTCATCTACATAATCAACAATGCTAACTTTTAGTGAACCCAAATCTGCATAAGTTATGTCTGCAAGGTCAGCTAACACCTCTTGCACCTTTCTATCACACTCTTCTTCCGACACAAATCCGCTAACCAACACCTTGTCTTCGTGTGGTTCTAGCAATTTATCGTCTATGTAATCCCATGTGATTCCATTTGAGTAAATCTCATTAATATCGCTTGGATTTATGATTTTTACACCACTTACTCCAACGGAAAAGAAGGCGTTAGACACAAAATCCTCGCCTTCTGTAGTTGTTTCTATAATTATCTCTTTGTACATCTTATAGTTCCCTAAGTTTTTTATTGTATTTATCTATTTTGTCATAACGGCATTTGCCAAGAACATCTTGCAATTCTTTTAACTGTTTGCGTTGACGCATTGATAAACTTTTTGGTACATCAACCGTTACTTTTACATAAAGGTCGCCATACATATCACGCTTCAAGTGTTTTACACCTTTGCCTTTTACTCTTATAACAGTACCGTCTTGAGTGCCCTCTGCAATGTTAATTTTTACTGGGCTTTGTAGTGTTGGAATATCCATATCTGTACCCAAAATTGCATCAGTTACAGTTATAGGTAATTCCATATGAAGGTTTACGCCCTCTCTTTCAAAGATTGGATGCGATTGTACCCTAAACACTATGATTAGGTTACCATTTGAACCACCATTGGTACCCGCATTGCCTCCTCCTTGCACGGTGAGCATTTGTCCATTATCTACACCAGCAGGGATTTTTATCTTTGTTGTACGGTTTTTGCGTTGCTTGCCTTTGCCGTTACACTCGTGGCATTTGTCAACTATAATCTTACCGCTTCCGCCACACATATCACATGCGCGTTCTGATTGCATCATACCTAACACTGTGCGTTGATTTACAACAATTCTGCCGCTTCCGCCACACTTGCTACACGTTTTTAGCTCACTGCCATTTTTAGCACCTGTGCCGTTACATGAACCGCATTTTTCTATGCGTGAATAAGAAATATCTTTTTCAACACCAAAACACGCTTCCTTAAATGTGAGGTTAAGTGTAACTTCTATGTCATCACCTTGTCTTGCTGAGGTGCGACCACGCGAACTTCCGCCTCCGCCTCCGCCAAAAGCACTTCCAAAAATATCACCAAAGATATCGTTGAATCCGCCTCCGCCAAAGCCGCTGAATCCGCCTCCGCCAAATCCTCCGCCACCAAAACCGCCATTTTGTTGTGGGTCTTCAGTGCCGAATTGGTCGTATGTAGCGCGTTTGTTGCCGTCGCTCAATACCTCATAGGCGTGTTGTACATCTTTAAACTTTGCCTCAGCATCTGCCTTTTCTTTGGCACCTGCTGTTGCAAATAAGTCGGGATGATATTTCTTGGCTTGCTTGCGATATGCGGATTTTAGTTCCGCATCGCTTGCATTTTTTTCTACGCCAAGAGTTTCATAATAATTTTTTGCCATTACACTCTCTCTTAGTTAATATCGTCTGGGTTAGCATTGATTGTTGAACCGTCATCATCACCATCAGCAGGTTGTTGCTCTGCATACATTTTGCTGAAGATTGGATTGCTAATTTTGCTTAGTTCTTCTGTAATTGCTTTAATTTCTTCTACATCTTCTGTT
Source organism: Bacillota bacterium (assembly GCA_044426075.1). Taxonomy (GTDB): domain Bacteria; phylum Bacillota; class Clostridia; order Christensenellales; family DTU072; genus JAWXUT01. The sequence goes on along the minus strand of JAWXUT010000042.1, from coordinate 5,462 downwards.
TTGTCAAGTTTCTCTCTTGCATCTTTAGAAGCATTTTGTAGTGTTTCTTTATCTTCTTCTGAAACTTTATCACCGCTTTCCATTAGGAATTTATCAATTGCAAAAATCAATTGGTCTGCAGTGTTTTTCATATCGATAACATCTTTGCGTTTTTTGTCTTCTTCAGCATATTGTTCAGCCTCTTTAACAGCAGCATCGATATCAGAATCAGTTAAGTTTGTGCTTGCTGTGATTGTGATGTTAGCTGATTTATTTGTGCCTTTATCCATTGCTGTAACTGAAACAATGCCGTTTGCATCAATATCAAAAGTAACTTCGATTTGAGGAACGCCACGCATTGCAGGGGCAATTCCGCTTAGGTCAAAGTTGCCTAGAGTTTTGTTGTCAGCAGCCATTGCGCGCTCGCCTTGAAGAACGTGGATTGAAACTGTTGTTTGGTTGTCAGCTGCAGTGCTGAAAACTTGTGATTTCTTTGTTGGGATAGTTGTATTTCTGTCGATAAGTTTTGTGCAAACGCCACCCATTGTTTCAATACCTAGTGAAAGTGGAGTAACATCAAGAAGCAATACATCTTTAACGTCGCCCGCAAGAACACCACCTTGAATTGCAGCGCCAAGTGCTACGCACTCATCTGGGTTGATACCTTTGTATGGCTCTTTGCCAAGTGTCTTTTTAACTGCATCGAATACTGCAGGGATACGTGTTGAACCACCAACTAATACAACTTTATCAATTTCACTTGCGGATAGACCTGCGTCTTTTAGTGCTTTGATAGTTGGATCCATTGTAGCTTTAACAAGTCCAGCTGTCATATCATCAAATTTAGCTTTTGTTAAATCCATATCAATATGCATTGGGCCGTTTGCGCTTGCTGTAATAAATGGCAAGTTGATGTTTGTCTTGTTTACGCCAGACAACTCAATTTTTGCCTTTTCTGCTGATTCTTTAATTCTTTGCATTGCCATTTTGTCTTTTGACAAGTCAATGCCGTTTTCCTTTTTGAACTCTGATACGATATAATCCATAACAACTTTATCAAAATCATCACCACCAAGTCTTGTGTTTCCGTTAGTTGCAAGAACTTCAAAAACGCCGTCGCCTAGTTCTAGGATTGATACGTCAAATGTTCCACCACCTAAATCGTAGATAAGGATTTTTTGTGAACTGTTATCTTTATCCAAACCATATGCAAGTGCTGCTGCGGTTGGTTCGTTTATTATTCTCAAAACTTCAAGGCCTGCAATCTTACCAGCATCTTTTGTTGCTTGTCTTTGGCTGTCGTTGAAGTAAGCTGGAACTGTGATAACTGCTTGTGATACCTTTTGACCAAGATATGCCTCTGCATCTGTTTTCAATTTTGTAAGAATCATTGCTGAAACTTCTTGTGGTGTGTAATTTTTACCGTCGATGCCAACTTTATGACCTGTGCCCATCTCTCTTTTGATTGATGCGATTGTACGGTCAGTGTTTGCTACTGCTTGTCTTTTTGCAACTTGTCCTACAAGTCTTTCGCCGTCTTTAGCAAAACCTACCACTGATGGGGTTGTTCTTGCACCTTCTGCATTTGCTATTACTACTGCTTCGCCACCTTCCATAACAGCTACGCATGAGTTTGTTGTTCCTAAGTCAATACCTATAATTTTTGCCATTTTTTCAAATTCTCCTTTTTAATATTTTGTTGCTTATGATGCAACCTTTACCATTGTATATCTTATTACTTTGCCACTTCTTATGTAGCCTTTTTGCAGTACTTCTACTACCTTGCCAGCGTTTTCTGCATCTTCAACTTGCATAACCGCGTTGTGTACATCGGGATTAAATTCAAGTCCTTCTGCAGGAATTTCTTCTACCCCATACTTTTCTAACATATTTAGTATTTGCTTTGATATCATCTGTATGCCAACTTTGCTTTGCTCTTCTGATATCATTGTTTCCGCTCTCTGTACAGTGTCTAGTACGGGCAATAAACCAACAATTACTTCACTTATGCCATCTTGCCTTGCCACCTTTACACTGTCGTTTGTGCGCCTTCTGTAATTATCGAACTCAGCTTGCAATCTCTGTGCTACGTCTTTGAACATCGCAACTTCTTGTTGAGCTAGCTCTGCTGGTGTTGGAGCTTCTGCTATGTCTTCTGCGCTAATTTCTACCGCTTCTTCAACCGCTTCTGTCTGCTCTTCAACCACTTCGGCTTCCTTGCCCTTCTTATTCTTCATTATCTGCTCCTTTCGGTTTAATTATTGTTTCCATCGTTTCGCCAACGTATGTTAATACACTCATTACTCTGCCGTAATCCATTCGCTCCGGCCCTATAACTCCCGCTTGACCAACTTCTTTGCCGTTAATCATATACTTTGCGGTTACTATTGCACATTTATCCATTCCACCCGTTTCATCACGACCAATCTTTATGCTAAATTCAATATCACCTTGTGACTCACCTATAATATCTGCCACACTGTTCTTGTCATTTAACACTGTCAAAAAGTTTTTAGCCGACTCCAAACTGGCTTCGGGATAATCTAGCATTTTTGACTCGCCTTCCATATACACGTTTTTATTGCGATCATCACAATATGTCAATAATATTTTTAGTACACTGTCAAATAACTCTCTGAACTCGGATAACTCTTTATCTACATCTTCTGCCCCGCGTTTAAGTTCGCCCACAGTTTTTCCGCTGAATATCTTGTTTATTAGCAAGTTTGCATCGTTTATGAACCCGTCTTCAAGCTCACTATCAATAGTAATTAAATTATCTTTGATTACTCCGCTATCTGTTATGATAACAACTAACGCGCTGTGCTTATCTAATGATACTAATTTTATATCCCTAATACGCACTTCGTTTATATTGTTTAATACAATTACTGATGTGTAGTTAGTTACATCACTTATAACCTTTGCCGCCGTACGCACAATTTCTTCAACTTCTAAAAACTTGCTAGAAAATGATGCATCAATTGCCGCTACATCTTGCCTCATAAGTGGTTGCCTTGACAAAAAGTTTTCTACATAATATTTGTACGCTACTGGGCTTGGCACCCTTCCCGCTGATGTGTGGGGCTGAACCAAATATCCCATATCTTCTAACGTAGATAACTCAGAGCGGATTGTTGCAGAACTTATATCCTCAAAATACTTGCGCTTAATCTCTCCACTGCTGATTGGGTTTGCTCGCCTTATGTATTCATCTACTACGGCTTTTAAGATTTTTTGCTTTCTTTCTGACAATCTATTTTCTTTCATTTTGGCAAACCTCCTTTTGTCTGTTAGCACTCTATATGTTCGACTGCTAGCACTATTATACATAGAGATTATATTCTTGTCAATAAAATTTATACATTTTTTTGTAGTTTTTTGAAAATTTTTTAAAACATTCACATTTTGCACACTTTTGAAGCATTTTGTGCCTTATTTTTTATAAAAATGATCGAGCAATTGCACTCTCAAGCAACATACTTTTAGGATTTACAGCAATTCTTCCGTTGTCAATCACTAAATGTGAACCCAAATAATTTAGCGGTTTAGCATACTTGTTTACAAAATCGATATCATAAATACGGTTGATTTCTGCAATATCAAAACCACTTTCTAGCCTAAACCCTAACATAATATGCTCAAATAACGCGTCTTCTTTGGTGAGGGTCACGGCATTTGCAGCTCCGCCACCATAATTTACGCCGTTAATATATTCTATTATATTATTAGGATTATCATACCTTATATTATCTATATAACTATACGCACCCGCGCCGCAAGCAAGATTCTCCGCACGTTGCCAGTATTTTAAATTATGTAATGATACCTTATTTTCACGCGCAAAATTGCTTATTTCATATCTTTTGAAGCCCAATTCTCGCATTTTTTCATACGCCAAATCATACATATCGCAAGTTGTGTCATCACTAGGAAGGCACAATACACCCCTATCAATATCCGCTTGCATAGGCACAGAACGCGACAATTTTAACATATATTGTGATATATGGGTGACATAATCGCTAACTTCTTCAATAGAACTTATTACACTTTGCATAGTTTGCGTTGGCATACCTATAATTAAATCTGCACTCACATTGTCAAAATATTTGTGTGCGTCTTGCAACGAACTTATTGCAGTTTGCGCATCGTGCTGTCTGCCAATTAGCTTTAACACACGGTCATCTAAGCTCTGCACACCCATACTAATCCTATTTATACCCATACTTTTATACTCTAAAAAGTGGTGGGCAGAATGCGGATTAACCTCAATAGTGCACTCAGAAATATCGCCTTTAAAATTGTTATATATAGCTTTAAAAATGCTATCTAATAAAATTGGCGGAAGCAAACTTGGGGTGCCTCCACCGATATAAATGGTATCTATAGATACCGAATTGTGCATTTTTGCGACCCGTTCAATTTCTAACACAAGAGCATCAACATAGCTTGTTGCAAGTTGATAATCATATGGAACAGAATAAAAGTCGCAGTAAGCACACTTTCTTACACAAAAGGGAATATGTAAATATAGCCCTACTTTTTTATTTATCATCAATCTTTAATATAGACATAAATGCCTCTGAAGGTATTTGTACATTGCCTACTTGGCGCATACGCTTTTTACCCTCTTTTTGTTTTTCAAGAAGTTTCTTTTTACGGGTTATATCGCCGCCATAGCACTTTGCCAAAACATCTTTACGCATTGCCTTTACGGTTTCACGTGCGATAACCTTGCCACCAATTGAGGCTTGAATTGGAATTTCAAACATCTGTCTTGGGATTGCCTCTTTTAATTTTTCCGCTATGCCACGCCCACGTGCATATGCCTTGTCGCGGTGAACAATAATGCTCAACGCATCACAAACATCGCCGTTTAGCAATAAATCTAGCTTAACAAGACTATCTGCATTATAACCCTTTACCTCATAATCAAGGCTAGCGTATCCCCTTGAACGGGATTTTAGCGAATCAAAGAAGTCATATATGATTTCTTGCAGTGGCATTGTATATTCAATTTTAACACGGCTTGTATCTAAATAGGTCATATTTACAAATATTCCACGCTTGTCTTGACAGAGTTCCATAATTGTTCCTACATATTCTGGTGGTGTGTAAATAAACGCATCAACGATAGGTTCTTCTATAACATCAATTTCTGGCACGCTTGGCAAGTGGGCGGGGTTATCAACCATCACTACATCGCCATCGGTTTTAACAACCCTATAACTAACGCTTGGCGCTGTTGTTACTAAGTCAAGATTAAACTCACGCTCCAACCTCTCTTCAATTATTTCCATATGAAGTAGACCTAAAAATCCACAACGGAATCCAAAGCCCAATGCGCCAGATGTTTCTGGTTCAAACATAAGCGCCGCATCATTTAGGTTTAACTTTTCTAACGCATCGCGCAAATCATTGTATTTTGAGCCGTCCGCTGGAAAAATACCCGCAAACACCATTGGTGTAACCTTCTTGTA
>JAWXUT010000041.1:0-12861 GCA_044426075.1 Bacillota bacterium | reverse complement strand
TTTACATCGTCGTTTCCTTGATACTTAAATAATCATACAATACCAATAACACCAAATTTTCAATATGGATGCGGGCGTCAGGGGACTAACGCACCCTACAATTTAATGTTCATCTGCGTTGAAATATGCGTTCCCACCAACCCATACAATCAACCCTTTATGGGTTCCTCAAATTATTCATTATTCAATATTAATTATTCATTCAACCCGCTTGCGGGTTCGCGGGACTACCACCCTACAATCGTACGCATTGCGTTTCACCATTTGTTCGACGATTGCACCAACCAACGGGGGATTTTATGTTTTTATTCATAATTTTCTACCCGAATATATAAAAAACTGATATATTCGTCAACCCTAAATATAAAAATAGTAAAATATATTGAAAAAACTAGCAAATCGGTGTATAATTGAGATAAGTTAAATACATTAAATTATATTAAGAGGTGAAATATGAGTAGAATTTCAGTTAAAAAATTATCTCTAATTCTAGTGATGTTTGTTGTAATATCATTAATTTTTACTATAGCATTTACAAATTCACAAGAGGCGTTTGCATATAATCTGAATTCGTACAGTATACAAGAAATTGAAAATGATAATACGAGTAGTACTTCATATAATATTTTCAATATGTATAGTGATGATGCAAGTTCTGCGGGCAAGGCAGATTTTTTGTATGGTGCAAGTTATCTAACTACCAAAACATCTACTAGTGGTGAAACAACTGGCTATAAAGGCACTGATCTTAGTTCTGCATATAATATAGAGGACGAGAGTACTTTTTATTTAAATTATGATCAAACCGCAATGAATAAGAATACTGCTAGTGTAGTCCTTGATTCATCCATTTTTAAATATACCATTGGGGATGCTGCGGCTTTAGAAGCTTTAGCTGCGGGTAAGTTATATATAAAAATCGAATGTAATTATTTAAAATTTTGGTCAGGATTGTCTTACTCCACATCCAGTTCAGCATATGATTCCAAGATTTCAGATACAGCATATTTATCGTGCAATGGATTTAATAATGAAACATATCTTGAAGATAACGATTATATGATGGGTTCTACTGACACAGACAGTTTTGCTACTAGCGACAATGGAACAGATAATGGTGCAGCTATTGAAGGCATTTATCAAGTAACTGGGTCAATAATAAGCTTAGATTATTATGCATTAGTAACAAAAGCATATAGTGCGTTGCAAACAAGACGATTATATGTAGCCTTCAGCACAAGTATGAGGGTTACTTTAATATATGATTCTTCTTATGTATCATATACAGCAAGTACTGGTGGCAGTGTTTCAGCAACTACTGAAAACGGTTACTTGAATTTAACCGATACTGATACAATTGAAACCGCATCAACGGCAACAGCAACCGCAGACAGTGGCTATTCATTTTTAGGTTGGTATGATGACGCCAACGGCACAACTTGCACAACAAACAAAGTCGAACTGGGTTATGTATGCAATTTGACAGAAGATAGATACACATATAGGGCAATTTTTTATCAATTTGTTTTTGACACTAGTGATGAAAATTCGCATGATATTAGTAACGGCATAACAACTTATCATTATACATATAGTAGCTCGGCGGAAGGGCCGACAGTGTCGCTTTTAGGTGGCGATATTAACACTATATCGTATGCGACGTTGACGTGTTGGTACTCGGGTACAGATGCCGGCGGAAATGACTACAGTGAAAGCGTTGCGCCTACAGATGCGGGCTCTTATACTTTAACTGCAACAGTTACAATAAACAACACAGATATTTCTGCTACAGAAAAAATTAGTTTTGAAATTGATAAACTAACGGCTACGGCTGATGTTTATGATAGCTTGCAAGATCTTTGGTATGGTGAAACTATTTATGAATCATTGCCAACGGCAACATCTTCAACATCGGAGGCTCAAGGCTTTGTTGATGACTTTGGCTATGTAATGTATAATGATACCAATGCATCATATACCTACGCATCGGGTAGTTGGGCTTTTGAATATGCAGACGGCACAGCTTTTAGTGACAGCACTGTATTGGAAGTTGGCACACACACAATTAACTATGTGTTCACACCTACAAACACAACTAGCTTAAATGTTTATAATACTACGCTTACTTTTACTGTTAAGCAAGCAACATACACGTCTTCTACCACGCCAACTATAGCCTATACATATGGCGATAGCGTAAGCGCGGCTAATATTTCTAATTATGCCTTCTATAATTATTATAATTCATCATTAGCTGTTGCGGGTGTTTGGAGTGCGATAGGTGATTTTGATTACAATTTGGGCGCGGGCACAACTACACTAAGCTTTGTGTTTACCCCAACTGATACAAAAAATTATGCTGAAACAACAGCAAGTGTTGCTGCAACTGTAAGCAAGGCGACATTAACGGCGTCTCTTAATAGTGGCGCAATTGAATACGGCACAGCGTTGCCATCAATTATCATAGATTACAGCGGTTTTGTAAATGGTGAAACAATAGATACTATTTCGGGCTTTGTTGCACCAACTGCTACATCAACGGGCGATTCATTGTCAAACGTGGGCACATACATAACTATCTCAATTTCCGGCGGAAGCGCAGATAATTATATAATAGATGTTTCTGGTTCGGCTTCAGTTGTAATAACACAAACAACCCCAATATTAAGTGCAAGTTATGCGTATTCATATGTAGGGGACGATATATCGGAAGTTACTGTAAGCGCGTCAGGCATAAGTGGCGGAACGGATGCTAAGGGTGATGTAACATACAAAATTGGCACATATGACGGCACAACTTTTACTGAAATAAGTGATTGGCGTAGCATAAATGCGGGCTATTATAGCGTGCAAGTTGCCTATTTACAAACAAGCACAAGCGATAACTACAAAACTTATACAGAAGTTTTTGAAGATGTATATCACTATGTTGCAAAAGAAGTTGTTATAACATTAACTATTGATTATACTTATGACGGAAATGCAGTTACAATTAGAGACTATGTAGAAGTAGGCGGTGCTGAAGGATACTTAGAACCAGTTGGTGATTGGACGGTTGAGTGTTACGACAATGCGAGTGCTACGGGTGATCCCGTTAGCGTGCTAAATGCGGGCACATATTACGCTGAAGTTAGCTATGAAGGTAAAGGCAATTATGCGGATTCAACAGAAATCATTGAATTTGAAATCAAGCAAATTGAATCAACACTTACATTTACAAGTGATTTAAGCGTAGAATATAGCGCTTCAACCCCAACAACAACAGCTGAAGCTAAAGATAGCGAAGGCGGTGTTATTGCGGGAACAATGGCAATTTTATATAGTTTAAATGGCGAAGATTGGGCAGAGACATGCAGTTCGGTTGATGTTGGCGACTATTATGTTAAAGCCACATTTACTCCAGATAGCACTAACTATGCTGCTGCAAGCATTACAGAAAGCCTTACTATAACAAAAGCTCCTCTTGCCGTTACATTTAATAATGTTGATGTAGAAATAATGTATTATTCTGGTTTGATAGCATCATTTACAGTTGACGAAGTTACCGGCTGGAAATCAGATAATGATATAGTAGATATTTCAATTAAGTATATTGTAAAGGGATCTTATACAAAAGAAGATGCGGGTACTGTTTGCGAAGTTGTTATTACGATTAATACAAGCCTTGCAAACTACAGCTTTGAGGAATATTATGCTGGAACAATAACAGTTGTTGCGGGAGAGGTATATTTGAAATATACGGATAACACAGCGGGCACATTTACATATAACGGATATCCTCAAGAAACAACTGCTAAGGTTGAGGGCGCGGGTTCAGAACCAACTGGCGCAACAGTATTTGAATATAGTGTTGACGGCTCAGATTGGACATCAACAGCCCCAACAAACGTTGGTGTATATTATGTAAGGGCAACTTATACTGCGGATATATACAATGCCGGCAACTATAAAGATATGACGATTGATTCTACATATATGTTAACAATTAGTGCTGCAACATTAACAGTATCGTTTAATGAAGCAGATCATGAAGTTAGCGCATACTATGGCGCAGAGTCAGAACCAGTATTTTCATTGAGTTACATAGGCTTTGTGGGTACAGATACAATCGCTCTTATAACAACAAAATACACCTATAGTTTGGGGCAATATAGTAGATATTCAGATACGGGTGAATACTATGCTACAATAAATACAAATGACGAAATGAGTCTTGCAAACTATGTGATTGATACTTCAGCAACCGTTTCATTTTGGGTTGTTGCAACAGATGCAGTTATAACTCTTGATGAATATAATACAACTTACAATGGCAGAACAGTTAGTGTTTCGGCTACTGTAAGTGGCATTTTGGGTGGCTAAACTCTAATGACTGGTGGAATTTTGTCATATGAATATTATCTTGATTTAGAGGGTGAAACTGTTAGCCCAGTAAATGCTGGCACATATAGTGTTGTTGTATATTATAAATCACTCATTGTAGATAACTATGCAGACACCGTTTGTGTGTTTGAAGACATATTGACAATTGCAGCAATTACACCTTCAATTGAAGTAACTTCATTTGAAGAAAGCTACACCGGGGCATATGTTTATGCAACAAATTATGTAAGTGTTTATGCTTCAAGTGGTGAAACTTTATATGGTGATGTTATAATATTATATAGTGTTACTGGTGAAGATAATTGGTCAGACATTGCACCAATTAATGACGGCGAGTATGATATAAAGGTAAGCTATGCTGCCTCAAGTGAAGATATAAATTACACTGACTGCGATTTTGGCACATACACCGGCGTATTTGCAATAAACGAGGGTGCGCCAGTTGTAAACATTACAGTTGTAACTGATACTTATGACGGATATGGTGTTAGTGCGGATGTTAAATTTGGCGTATTGAGCCCAAGTAGCTTTAGCGGTGAAACAATAATTTATTACGCGCCAAGTGGCACTGAAGATTGGTTAGATGAAACCCCAGTGGATGTGGGCACATATGATGTTAAAGTTACATATACTCCAAGCGCAACTGACAATTTTGAGTATTTTGAAGATACACTTGCTGCGGCTGTAATAATAAGCAAGGCAGTAGTAAATGTTTATCCAGTTGCCTCTCAAACAAAAGAGTATGACGGCGATGTGTTTAGCGGAATAACTTATACATTTGACAGCTATCTAGTTACTATAGATGACTTCAGTGGTGCGCTTATTGCGGGCACTTCTGCAAATGTAGGTACATATGATATAACAATTGGTTCATTATATATTAGCGACAACTTTGCAATTGTATTAGCAGAATCAACCGTTACAATAACACAAAAAGTAATTACAGTGGATGCGGGCACAACCTCATTTGTATACACTGGTTCAACTATACAAGTAACCATAACACCAAGTGTTGAGGGGCTTGAGCTGGACATCAACTATGGTTCATTTGATAGAGTTAATGCGGGTGAGTTTGAAGTTGTAGTTTCATACAACAGCGGCAACTATTATCTAAAAGAAACCACACTTAGTTACACAATTACGCTTGCAACAATGACAAACAACGTGTTAAATGATAAAGAGGTTGACTACAACGCTTCAGCGCAAACAATAACACTAAAATCAATTGAGGCTGGGGCAACAGTTGTTTACAGCGGAGATACAAAATGCATTCTTGGCGGTGAATATACAATTATTGCAACCATAACAAAAGATAATTACAAAACAGAAGTGTTAACTGCAACATTGACAATTGTGCAAGACCCACAAGTAATAAAAGTTACAGCGTCAAAAGACAGCTACACTTATGGCGAAACACCTTCAATTTCAGTAAGCGGCGCATACGGCAAGGTTAGCTTTACAAATAGCAACTTCACCGTAGGTTCAAACTCATATCAATGGGAATTTGAGCCAACAGATAGCAATTATCCAACCCAAACCGGTTACATTGAAATTACAATCAATAAGGCAGAAATAACCCTAAATGTTGTAAGTCAAGATGAATTAGGAACAATAACCAGTGAAGATGTTGAAGCATTTGGTTCAGCTAACGAATCCCTTGATGTAGTAATCACCTACACCAACAATTCAACCGGCAAAACATTTACATCTCTACCAACAGCCGCGGGCGTCTACACCGTTACCGTAACCTATAGTGGCAGCGATGTCTATGAATCAAAAGTAGTAGAAAGCACCCTAACCGTAGTAGGCGAAACCGAAACCTCCATGACAATGTGGTACATTTTAGGCGGCATTGCACTCTTTATCCTCCTAGTAGGGGGTGTGGGGATAGGGGTAGCCATTTCCAAACGCAAATCGTAAAAACGCGTATTTCACGCACGAAAAAGCACTCTAATCTTGGGGTGCTTTTTGAAGTAATAAGTAATAGTGAATAGTGAAGAAGTTGAGGATGAACCCATAAAGGGTTGATTATATGGGTTAGCGGGAACGCCTATTTCAACGCAGATGAACATTAAATCGTAGGGTGCGTTAGTCCTCTGACGCCCGCATCCATATTGAAAATTTGGTGTTATTGGTATTGTATAATTATTTAAGTATCAAGGAAACGACGATGTAAACTTGTGGAATTGCATTTTATCGTGGAATAATATTTTAATGCGGTTTCGGGCGTCAGAGGACTACCACCCTACAATCGTATGATTTATCCGTGATACAAACAACGGCGTTTTATATAATTTTATCCTCAACTTCTTCACTATTACTTATTACTTCCACCCGACGGGTGGTTGCGGGCGTCAGAGGACTACCACCCTACAATCGTATGATTTATTCGTGATGCAAACAACGGCGTTTTATATAATCCTTCTTCACTATTAACTCTTACTTTAAAAAAGCACCCCAAGAATGGAGTGCTGTTTGTGATGTGTGGATTTAAAATTCTTTAGGGAATTGTTTTGCAATGGCTTTGTTTGTGTATGCCATATCGTGAGTTACTTCTTTAACAACTGAGATAAATGCGGGCAAGGTGAAGTGTTGTGTTTCACTTGCAAGTTCTACTTCTAGATAGGCAACTTTGGTTTTGTCTTTGAAACAATCAAGTTCGAAAATTAGGTTATCTTTATTGATATAATAACGCGTTTTGTGAATTGTTTGCCTTGTGTTATCTTTATCTTTTAGCAGATTGTTGTATTCCACTTCTGTAATTGAGTATTCTTCTTCTGTTCTGGTGATTGCGGTTATGTGTCGTTTTGCAGTGTAGATATAAGAGGTGATGCCTTCTTTTATACACTTTCTGACTCTGCGCGCTTCGCCTTGTTCCCCTATGAGATAAGTTTGCACCATTTCGCATTTTTTAAGTCCGATTAGGTCGGTTTTGCTGGGGTGAACAATGAGGAATTTTCGCTCAATTTCTAGTTTTGGCATATCTGTTATTTTATGCTTGCCTTGATGAAGCTATAGAATAATGGATGTGCGTGGTTTGGTCTGCTTTTGAATTCTGGGTGGAATTGTACACCTACAAAGAATGGGTGGTCTGCAATTTCAACTGTTTCTACAATTGATTTGTCTGGAGACATACCACTTATTATTAGGCCGTTTTGTACCATTTCATCCATATAATCGTTGTTGAATTCATAACGGTGACGGTGTCTTTCTGATATAGTCAAACTGCCGTATGCTTCAGCCATTTTGGTGTTTTCTAGTATAGAACATGGATATTTGCCTAGTCGCATTGTGCCACCTTTTGGTAAATCCCTTTGGTCTGGCATAAGGTCGATTACTAGGTGTTTGCCACACTCGTCAAACTCACGGCTGTTTGCGTCAGCATAGCCCAATACGCTTCTTGCAAATTCGATAACTGCAATTTGCATTCCTAAACAGATGCCTAAATATGGTACTTTGTTCTCTCTAGCATACTTACAAGCAAGAATTTTGCCTTCTGTTCCGCGGTCGCCAAAACCACCTGGAACTAGTACGCCGTTGCAGTCGCCAAGTAAATCGTCTGCGGTATCTGCGGTGATATCTTCACTATCAACCCATTTGATTTTAATATCTGCACTCAACTCGTATCCGGCGTGTCTTAATGACTCTGCAACAGATAAATATGCGTCGTGTAGTTTAACATATTTTCCAACCAAAGCGATTGTAACGCTCTTTTCGCGGTTGTGGATTCTTTCAATCATACTCTTCCAATCGGTTAGATCTGGCTCTTTTGTATCTAAACCAAGTTCGCGACAAGCTACTGTATCTAATCCGTTTTCGTGAAGCATAAGTGGTGCTTCGTATAGGCAAGGCAATGTAACATTGTTGATTACACAGTCGGGCTTAACATTACAGAATAGCGCAATCTTTTTGTTTATGCTGTCGTCAAGAGGCGTATCACTTCTTGTTATAATGATATCTGGATTGATACCTAAACCTTGCAACTCTTTAACTGAATGTTGTGTTGGTTTGCTTTTGTACTCGTTTGAACCGCTGATGTATGGCACTAGCGTTACATGGATAAATAAGCAATTCTCTCTGCCTACTTGCATTGGAATTTGGCGGATTGTTTCCAAAAATGATTGGCTCTCGATATCGCCAATTGTTCCACCAATTTCTGTGATAACAACGTCTGCTTGTGTGCTCTTTGCGTTTGCAAAAATAAAATTCTTTATCTCTGTTGTAACGTGAGGAATAATTTGTACTGTTTCGCCCAAATATTCGCCGTTACGCTCTTTGTTAAGTACAGACCAAAACACCTTTCCGGATGTCAAGTTGCTGTACTTATTTAAATTTTCATCAATAAATCTCTCGTAGTGACCAAGATCTAGGTCGGTTTCTGCTCCGTCTTCTGTTACAAAAACTTCACCGTGTTGAAATGGACTCATTGTGCCTGGGTCAATGTTCATGTATGGGTCTAGCTTTTGTGCAGATACTTTTAATCCTCTACATTTTAACAGTCTTCCTAGTGATGCTGCTGTGATTCCTTTACCTAATCCAGAAACAACGCCTCCCGTTACAAATACGTACTTTGTCATCTTATTCTCCTATTTATCGTATGTTTTTAATATATTTCTTGCGACAATCGCTCTTGTCAATCGTTGATCCATTGCTTGTTTTTCTATGTACTTGTGCGCTTCTTGCTCACTTACCCTAAGATATTGTATTAATAGGCACTTTGCCCTACTTATCAAGCGCATTTCATCTATTTGCCTTGCTAGCTTATTGTTCTCTTCTTCAAGTTTTTTTAGCCTAGTAGATGCCGCCTCAACCAATTTAAGTGCACCAAATAGCACCGTCTTGTTTATAGGCTTTGATATGGTGAAGATGCCGTAATTTTCTAGCTTTGCTGTGGCTTTGTTGTAATCTGCCTCGCGAACTATGATTATTACTTGTGAATTGCATTTTTGAGCAAGCTCTTGCGCTAGCACGTCGCCATACTCGCTTGTCATTGGAGCATTTATAATTGCTAAATCAAAATGACGCTCTTGCATTTTTTTTCTTGCGTCGGCACAACTAGTAGCAGTCACAATTTGACTGTACGAATGTTGTATAAGTATTTCAACCAGCGGATAAACACTTTTTTCTTGATTTGCTACAATTAATACGCTTTCCATATATCCTTTTACACATAAGCTCATAAAAAAATGCTCATTAAACATTTTAAAGCAACACTCTCTGTGAATAAGCGCTACTATTTAATGAACACCCTTGTTCTACATTATATGATACTACAACTTTGCATATTAGTCAATTGTTATTTAATAAAATATTGCCTATAAGGTAAAAGTTACTAAATACTATATATAAAATAAGAATCATATATAATGAAATATGCAAATATGTTGAAACTAACAAGCATAAAAAACAAGCATAAAAAATAGAATGAAGAATTTTACTTATTTTTTTCTAAACTGTACAAAAAATAATTGACAATGTGTTTTGTGTATGTTATACTTCAACCATACTAGCAAAGGCGCTACGAGTTTTCTCGTGGTGCTTTTTTTAATTTACAGGAGGCTATACATGTACAACATTCCAGAATTATTCAATTCAATGGTATTTAGCGACGCGGTAATGAAAGAGAAATTACCAAAAGACACCTACAAAGCACTAAGGAAGTGTATGGATACAGGTGCCGCTTTAGAAATTGATGTGGCAAATGTCGTGGCAAACGCAATGAAGGACTGGGCAGTAGAACACGGCGCAACACACTTTACTCACTGGTTCCAACCAATGACAGGTGTAACTGCAGAAAAGCATGACTGCTTTTTAGAACCAAACGCAAAGGGTGATATCGATATCGAATTTAGTGGCAAAGCTTTAGTTCGTGGCGAACCCGACGCAAGTAGTTTCCCATCAGGCGGATTGCGTGCAACATTTGAAGCACGTGGTTACACAGCTTGGGACCCAACATCATATGCATTTATCAAAGACGGATCACTTTGTATCCCAACAGCATTCTGCTCATACAGCGGTGAAGCTTTGGATAAAAAGACTCCACTATTGCGTTCAATGCAAGCAATCGACAAACATGCAGTACGTATTTTGAGATTGTTCGGCAACACAAAAGTTAAAAACGTTCGCACAACAGTTGGTGCAGAACAAGAATATTTCTTAATAGACAAAGATCTTTACGAAAAAAGAATGGACCTTATGAACTGTGGCAGAACATTGTTCGGCGCAAGACCTTCAAAAGGACAAGAGCTTGATGACCACTATTTTGGTGCAATCAAAACAAGAGTTTCTAACTATATGAAAGATCTTGATGCAGAACTTTGGAAACTTGGTATCCCATCAAAAACAAAACACAACGAAGTTGCTCCAGCTCAACACGAATTGGCTCCAGTATTTGAATCATCAAATATCGCAACTGACCACAACCAAGTTACAATGGAAATTATGAAAACCGTTGCAATTAAGCACAACTTAGCTTGCCTATTGCACGAAAAACCATTTGCAGCAGTTAATGGTAGTGGTAAACACAACAACTGGTCAATCTCAACAGATACAGGCAAAAACCTACTTGATCCAGGTGAGACACCATACGAAAATGCACAATTCCTACTTTTCTTAACAGCAGTTATTAAAGCAGTTGATGAATATCAAGATCTTATGCGTGTTGCAGTTGCTAGCGCTGGTAATGATCACCGTTTGGGCGCTAACGAAGCACCTCCAGCAATCGTTTCAATCTTCTTGGGCGACGAGCTAATGAGCGTTGTTGAAAGCCTAGAGTCTGGTTCAGAATACGTTGGTGTTGCAAAAACTTCAATGGAAATCGGCGTAGATTGCCTACCTAAATTCCCAAAAGATAGCACAGACCGTAACCGTACTTCACCATTTGCTTTCACCGGTAACAAATTTGAGTTCCGTATGTTAGGTTCAACAGCTTCAACCGCTGGCCCTAACTTCATCTTAAATACAATCGTTGCAGAAGTTCTAAATGAATTTGCTGATAAACTTGAGAAAACAAGCAAAGTTGACTTCAAAGACAACCTAAATGCTTTAATCAAAGAGACACTAAAAGCACACAAGAGAATTCTATTCAACGGCAACAACTACAGTGATGAATGGTTAGCACTTGCAGAAGAACGCGGTCTACTAAACCTAAAATCAACAGTTGAGGCACTTCCAACATTTATCGCTCCAAAGAACATCGAAGTTTTTGTAAAACACGGCGTTTTGACAGAGGCAGAAATGCACAGCCGTTACGAAATCTTGGTTGAAGGTTATGTAAAAACACTTCACATCGAAGCACTTACTATGATTGATATGGCTAAACGTGAAATTCTACCTTCAATCTTCTCATACGAGAATGAAATTGCTTCAATTCTTGCAAACAAGAAAGCAATCGGCCTAGATGTAGCAGAAGACACAGAAATGAAACTATTACAAAACATTTCTTCACTATGCGCAACTCTAGCAAAATCAATCGAAACACTAGAAAACGATATTGTTGTAGCTAAAGGTATGGACGAGGGTATCGACCAAGCTATTTACTACCGCGAAACAATATTCGCAGATATGGGCACTCTAAGACTTCAAGCCGACGAACTTGAAACATTAGTTGCCAAAAAATACTGGGCTTTGCCAAGCTATGCAGATTTATTGTATAGCGTAAAATAGATGTACAGTCTCTTAATGTAGCAATTAGGTCGTGGTTTTCGGATCACGGCCTTTTTGCTTATAAAAAGCCATATTTCACGCACACAACATCACGAGCGCCCAATTTTAAAAATTCAGGTATTACTTATACATTAGGATTTTTAAAATTGGGCGTTCGCTTCGTTGTGCACGCAAACTATGACTTTTTACATTTCTTTGAATGTAGTTTAGTAGTAAGAATTAGTTTAGATTTCTATAGACGCCATATTTCACAAACATAACATAGCAAGTGACCTTCTGAAAAAATTCAGATATTACTTATACATTAGGATTTTTAAAATTGGGCGTTCGCTTCGTTGTGCACGCAAACTATGACTTTTTACACGACTTCTATTTATATATAAGCAAGAATAAGTGTTAGTTCTTTATAGACGCCATATTTCACGCACAAAAAAGCACTCCAATCTTGGGGTGCTTTTTGAAGTAATAAGTAATAGTGAATAGTGAACCCATGAGAGTTGATTATATGGGTTAGCGGGAACGCCTATTTCAACGCAGATGAACATTAAATCGTAGGGTGGTAGTCCTCTGACGCCCGCATCCATATTAAAATTATTGATAATGATAAAATGTATTTTTACAAGTTAACATCGTCGTGTCCTTGATATTTGAACTGTACCCACAAAAATGGACACACACAAAATGTCTTTTGAATATACATCCCCAAATGTGTACAACAACAACCCCGCAAGGGGAGATGTTTTATGGCCGACTCTTCACCTCTACTATTTTAACACATATCGTGTCAAATGTCAACTATTTTTGATGTTTTTG
>JAWXUT010000040.1:0-12903 GCA_044426075.1 Bacillota bacterium | reverse complement strand
ACTAGCGTAAAAAAATAAGCTATTAATTCCTCAAAAAAATTAACATTTTGTTTTGATGAGATGTGACTCTCATCGTTTAATTCGTTCTTTAAATCTGTCTGTTCAATTGTCAAGGTTCTTTTGCTGTGTCCCTTTCGGAAGCGACAGCTTATATATAATAACACAGCTAAAAATATAAGTCAACTATTTTTCAAAAGTTTTTTAAATATTTTTTTGTTGTGAATTATAAGCATATCTATTGCATTTTTTTGTAATCTGCAATATAATTAACTAGCAGTGTATCCGTAGCTCAGTTGGATAGAGCGTGAGACTCCGACTCTCAAGGCCGAAGGTTCGATCCCTTTCGGGTACGCCACAAGCTAGCTTCACCAATTACGGTGGAGCTATATAATATAATTTTACTAGGGTGTTTGTCAACTAAAATTCGACAATAAAATAAAATATTTTTTTATTAATGAAAATTGGGCAACAGGCGCGCAAAAGGAGATATTTTGGACAAGAAAAGAGTAGTGGTTGGCATGAGCGGAGGCGTAGACAGTTCTGTAGCGGCATTGTTGTTAAAAGAGCAGGGATACGAAGTAATCGGGTTATTCATGCGCAACTGGCACGAAGAAGATGACAGCGGAGCGTGCACGGCAGAAGCGGACTACACCGACGTAAGACGGGTAGCTAATATATTGGATATTCCTTATTATACAATAGACCTAAGCCGCGAGTATCAAGACAGAGTATTTTCATTATTTTTAGACGAGTACAAAAAAGGTCGCACACCAAACCCCGATGTACTGTGCAATAGGGAAATCAAATTTGGGCCCTTCAAGGCATTTGCAGAGAAACTTGGTGCAGATTACATAGCAACTGGTCACTATGCAGGAACCGAAGTTATTGACGGCTTGACATATTTAACTAGGGCAGAAGACGACAACAAAGACCAAACATATTTTTTAAATCAGCTAAAAATGGAACAGATAGAAAACGTATTGTTCCCATTAGCGGGCATCAGCAAGCCAGAAGTTAGGCGTATAGCGTTAGAAAACAATCTTGCAACCGCAACAAAAAAGGATAGCACGGGCATCTGTTTTATTGGCGAGCGTGATTTTAGAAAGTTTTTAAGCCAGTATTTGCCTATGAAGCAAGGCGAGATTCGCACCCTAGACGACAAGGTAGTTGGCACGCACGACGGCGTTTTTTATTACACAATCGGGCAGAGAAAGGGCTTTGGTTTGGGCGGTGGCGGAAACGGACAACCCTACTACATAATTAAAAAGGATGTTGCACGCAACATTTTATATGTGAACCAAGGTGAGTGTGCGGAGTTATTTGCAGAAAAGATTATAGCAGATGACTTCAACTTTATCACAAAAACCCTAATCGAACCAACCGCTGTGCAGTGCAGAATACGCCATAGGCAACCTCTTGTAAATGCGACAGCAACACCACTCGCAAACAACAGTGTTGAAATTAACTTTGACACTCCAGTTAGAGGCGTTGCAAGCGGGCAATACGCGGTTCTTTATAGCGGAAACATCTGTATCGGCGGTGGCGTAATACGATAACAAAAAGGGCATTATATATGCTCTCTTTAAAATATAAGTAATTGTAACCATATATTATATTATACGAAGCGAAGATAAAATACGCATTTGTGCATTTTTAGACAGCTAAGTCTGATATATCATAACTCTTGCTTATTTGGGAAAACTAATATTTAATATGCTATATTTATTAACTTGTTGGTAAGTCAATAGCAGAAAGAATTGGTTTTATATTAAATTCAAATATCCATAACCCTGACAATTGGCGATGTCTGCATTCGGAAATAATGGCGGAATATGTACTAATTTTCAAAAATACTTGCTATATTGGGGGTTTTGTAATATAATAATGATAGAACACATAAAGGTGGTATGTATGTATAAAATTTTATGTAAACGCGAACTATGTTCCAACGTTAACGAGTATGTAATCGATGCGCCGATGGTAGCAAAGAACGCAAAGCCAGGTCAGTTTATTATTTTACGAACTGATGCAGAAGGCGAGCGCGTTCCATTTACAATCTGCGACATCAACAAAGTGCTAGGCACAATAACAATATTGGTTCAAACCATAGGCGCAACAACTGCAAAGCTAGCAACAATGGGTGCGGGCGACAGTTTGCACGACTTTGTTGGCCCTCTTGGCAACGCAACCGACCTATTAGAGCACAACAAAGTGCTATTAGTTGCGGGCGGAATTGGAAACGCAGTTATCTACCCACAAGCTAAATTTTTAGCTCAAAGCGGAAAAATGCCAACCGTTATTGTAGGTGCAAGAACAAAAGAATTGGTAATTTACAGTTCAGAAATCACACCTTTTTGCGATAAATTGCACATTATGACAGATGACGGCAGTTTCGGCGAGCAAGGCTTTGTAACAAACAAACTAAAAGAATTATTGGATGATAAATCAAACGGATACGACGCAGTTATGGCAGTTGGTCCACTAATGATGATGAAAGCGGTGTGTGATTTAACACGCGGATACAACATTCCAACCGTAGTATCAATGAACAGTATAATGGTAGATGGCACAGGAATGTGCGGAGGTTGCCGTGTAACTGTTGGTGGAGAAACAAAGTATGCTTGTGTAGACGGGCCAGAATTTGACGGACACTTAATTGACTTTGATGAAGCGCGCCTACGTGGAGCATTTTATCGTGAGCAAGAAGCAGACCATATGTGTAAGATTAGAGGTGGCAAATAATGGCAAAAGTAATCGAAAAGAGAAACACACCAAGAGAGCAAGAGCCTCTAGTGCGTGCAAAGAACTTTAAAGAAGTAAACATCGGATTCGATTTAGAAACCGCAATAAAAGAAGCTAACAGATGTTTGGGCTGCAAAAACGCGAAGTGCAAAGCGGGTTGTCCCGTTGGCATAGACATCCCAGCATTTATCGCAAGAGTAAAAGTTGGCGACATTGATGGCGCATATAAAATAATAAAACAAAGCAACAGTTTGCCCGCAGTTTGCGGCAGAGTTTGCCCACAAGAATCACAATGCGAGTGCGGTTGTATCCTTACAAAAATGGGACACGAACCAGTTGCAATTGGCGCGTTGGAAAAGTTTGTAGCAGACCACGCAAGCAAAAATATGGCACCAGAAGCTATTGTTAAAAATGGCAAAAGAGTTGCAATTGTAGGAAGCGGACCAGCTGGATTGAGCTGTGCGGCGGACTGTGCAAAAGCGGGATATGAAGTTACAATATTTGAAGCGTTTCACGAAGTTGGTGGCGTGCTAGTTTACGGAATACCAGAGTTTAGGCTACCAAAGTCCATAGTTAAGGATGAGGTAGAGGCACTTATGGCATTAGGTGTAATTATCAAGAAGAACACCGTTATCGGAAAAACCTTTACAATTGCAGACCTTAAAACAGAGTATGATGCAATCTTTATTGGTTCTGGCGCGGGGCTTCCAGTATTTATGGGAATAAAGGGAGAGAACCTAGCTGGCGTATATTCAGCAAACGAGTATCTAACCCGAGTAAACTTGATGAAAGCATACAAACCTGATTCACCAACACCAATACAACGCGGAACAAAAGTAGCCGTTGTTGGTGCGGGTAACGTTGCAATGGATGCAGCGCGTACAGCACTTAGAATGGGAGCTGAGAGCGTAAAAGTTGTATACAGAAGAAGTCGCAAAGAGATGCCCGCCCGTGCAGAAGAAATTCACCACGCCGAGCAAGAAGGAATCGAATTTTTACTATTAAATGATGCAGTAGAAATTTTGGGCGACACCAAAGTAACTGGCATGAAAGTGCGCAAAATGCAACTTGGCGAACCAGATGCACGAGGCAGAGCGCGCCCAGTTCCAATCCCAGATAGCGAATATGATATTGATGTTGATCAAGTAATAATGTCAATTGGCACAAGCCCTAACCCACTACTTCCAAAGAGCGACGCAAGCCTTGAAGTATCAAAATGGGGCACAATTGTAGCAGATGAATACGGACAAACATCTATCCCCGGCGTATTTGCTGGTGGCGATGCCGTTATTGGAGCCGCAACTGTAATTCTTGCAATGAGCGCAGGAAGAAAAGCTGCCGCAAAAATAATAGAAACAATATAAAAACAAAAAGGAGTACATAAAATGAGCAAATTTGTATGTGATGTATGTGGCTACGTATATGACGAAGCCGAAGGCGCACCAGATGAAGGCATTGCAGCAGGCACAGCTTGGAGCGATGTTGCAGAAGATTTCCTTTGCCCACTATGCAGTGTTGGTAAAGACGAATTTTCAGAAGAAGAATAAAAAAATTAGGGGTCAGCGATGACCCCCTTTTTGTAGCATTTATATTGCTGAAAGTGTATAATTATATCCTCATTGCGGTTAAATTAGGCGTGAGAAATATACTTTCGGCGTAACTCCGTACTTTGATTTAAAGGTATTGTAAAATGAGCGTACTGTTTGGAAGCCTTGCGCGAGTGCCTTTGATTCAATACTGCCTTGTGTTTTTGTGTAGTTTTCACAGAATCCATTTAATCTTATTATTGCCAAATAATCACTAAAAGAACATCCGAAAAGCGTGTTAAATTTGCTTGAAACATAGGCTCTACTATAGTTGCAATGCTCCGCTAAGTCGGTTATTTTTATATCTTTTTTATGATTTTCATATATATAATCAATCATTTTCTGCGTAAAAGATGTGTCAGCTTGCAAATGGTGTTCGGTTTTTAATACATCTGTTTTTTCTGATATTATAGCCATTGCAAAATATAGCGTGCCCAATTTTTTAAGGTTGGTGAAGTTTTCATTTTTGACACCATTTAACAGCAAAGTCTGTAGCTCTTCAAACTGCTCGTGAACATCAAACATATGATATGCCCCTTTTGAAATGTTGAAAAATATGTTGCTGTCGCCAAGATTTCTGCGGGGAATCAACAATAAAAGTGCCCACCCTTCACTCTCTAAAAAACAGTGCGAAGTAAATGGAGGGATAATTAAACACTGCCCTTTTTTTAGATTAATTTTCTCATTTGAAATAATCATCTCTTTATTATCTTTATTGCAAAGTGCAATTTCTAAATGGTTGTGGAAATGATTTTTATATATTTTTGGCGCTTTCATACAAACAATTTCATCAATATCATCACGCCAACGCTCATAAACGGTGTTCAACATTTCTATATTCCTCCTTGTTGTTTATTACATTGTAGACGATTTTTCATATTTTGTCAATGCTAATACCTATGAATTTGATAATTGATATGCTATAATTTAAACAAAAAACAGAGAGGTTACAGTTTTGAAAGCAATTATACTTCAAGGTGGCTGGCAAGGTCACGACCCAAAACCAATATCACAACGTTTCAAAAAACTTTTGGAAAGTGAAGGATTTTCCGTTGATGTTTACGACAATTTGGCAAAGTTTGCAAAGGTAGATTTGAGCGGATATGCACTTATTGTGCCTTTATGGACAATGGCAGAACACAAAAAAATCAATTCAAAAGTAGTAAACAACGTCACAAAAGCCGTTTTTGCGGGTGCTGGCATTGCAAGTTGTCACGGTGGCATAATTGATGCGTTCCGCCAAAACACTAACTGGCAATTTATGACTGGTGCACAATGGGTTTATCACGGTGCACAAAGGGATTATGTAATTAAATATGATGAATCAAACATTTTTACAGATGGATTAGATGAAATTTCTGTTCATAGCGAGCAATATTACATACATATTGACCCTTGCTGTAAGGTTTACGCACATTCTGATTATCCTAATGGCGATGAAAAAACAGTTGGCAACGGCGAATACACTATGCCTGCAATTTACACCAAAAACTACGGCAAAGGCAAGGTATTTGTAACAACTTTTGCACACAAAAATAAGGAGTTCGACGAGCAACCTCAAATGCTAGAGATTATGCGCAGAGGCTTTATGTGGGCTGCAAATGAACAAGTTGTTCCTAAAAAAGCTACATTTGATGAACAAAAAATAACAGCTTCCTATAATGACAATCTTAAAAAAGTTCCTAGAGTTGAAGGCAAACTAAACGTTGGTGTTGTAGGTTGTGGAAATATATCAAAAATTTACTTCAAAAACCTAACAACAGTGTTCAAAAATACAAATGTTGTGGCTTGTTGCGATATGGATGAAGCAAAGTTGAAGCACGCAAAAGACACGTACAACATTCCAAAAGCATACAACAACGTTGATGATATTTTAGCAGACAAGGATATTGATGTAATATTAAACATCACCTTCCCAAAAGCGCATCATGATGTTTGCAAACGTGCACTTTTGGCGGGGAAACACGTATATGTTGAAAAACCATTTTCAATGAGCAAAGAACAAGGCGATGAACTTGTGGCTCTTGCAAAAGAAAAATCACTATATATTGGTGGTGCACCCGACACATTTTTGGGCGCGGGCATCCAGACAGCAAAAAATGCAATAGATAACAATGTTATCGGAAAAGTAGTTGCAGGTACAGCATTTATGGTTTCACACGGACACGAGAGCTGGCACCCAAGCCCAGAGTTCTACTATGAAAAAGGTGGCGGACCACTTTTAGATATGGGGCCTTACTACATCACCGCCCTTGTTGCCCTACTTGGCAAAGTAAAAAGAGTTGTGGCAATCAACAAGGCATCTTTTGCAGAACGCACAATTACTTCTAAACCAAAATATGGCAAGAAGATTCCAGTTGAAACGCCTACTCATATCAGCGCGCTATTAGAATTTGAGTGCGGTGCGGTTATCACACTTATAATGTCATTTGATGTGCACGCCCACCACTTGCCAAAACTAGAGGTGTATGGAAGCGAAGGCAGTATGACAATTCCAGACCCTAACACCTTTGGTGGTGAAGTTACAATAAATATGCACGGCAAAAAATCTAAATCAATCCTACCTTCAAAAAGGAACACCCGCGTTTTCGACAAGATTACACGCGTAGACGGATATAGTTCAAACAGCCGTGGACTTGGTTTATCAAATATGATTAATGCAATCCTTACAAAAACAGAGGCACAAGCTAGTGGTGACCTTGCAAACCACGTACTTTCTGTAATGATGGATATTTTAGCTTGCGAATAATTTAGTATACCGAACATAAACATTTTGTATCCCAAAACACAATAAAACGCCTAAAAAGAACACAATCTTTATAGGCGTTTTTGTTTAATTAATATTGTATAATTCTGCTTCACACTCTGTTTTTGATGCTGTTACTAACACCACTTTTGTGCGTTCTGGCGTGTGGGCAACCAGTGTAGAAAACGCTCTTTGCCCTTCATTTGCAAACACTTCAATTATAAATTTATCTAATACTATGCGAATATTTAATGCGCCATTGTTTGTGTCAACTGGTGCGGATAGTATATATTCTGCTGCACTTGCAACGCTTGTTCTGTAGTTTAGCGTGCGGTCAATTTTTACAAAACCCTTTTCATAATAAACTTTTAAGCCGTTGCCCTCGTTATCCGCATACAGCACAATGCCGTCGCCGTCTTTTATTCTGTTGAACTTTAGTTCTATATCCAAAACATCACCGTGGGTTGACATCTCTCTGCTAGCAACTAGCTCACCTTGGAATTTTTCACAGTTTTTGCGATAATTTTTTAACGCCTCAATTGGCATTTGGTAAATTTTATTATCCTTTAGCGTAACTTTGCGTGGAAGCGTTAGCAATCCGTTCCAACCGTGTTTAACCATAGGATTTTCAGCAGAAACTGTGCCTTGTGCCCAAGCCGACAACACTACATCACCGCTTGCGATTGTTGTTGATTGTGTTGCAAAAAAGTCGGTGCCATAGTCCAACAACTCGACATCACCGCTTGCAAATTTACCCGTTTCATAGTCTAGCGACCCGACCGAATAAAGCACCTTTTGCTTACGCCAAGGGGACACAACAATAACATCTTTTCCACCTATAGTAAAGAAGTCGGGGCACTCTGCCATATCTTCAAAATGCTTTATACAAAAACTTTTTTCAAATAGCTTGCCGATATATTTCCAACTATATAAATCATCAGACGAAAACAATAATATGTTGCCAAATTTCACATTGCCCTTTTGTCGGCCTCCAATCAAAACATAGAATTTAGAACCCCTCTTATAAACCTTTGGGTCCCTAAAGTTGCCGATTGAGACATCTGCGGGCAAGTCTTTTTCTGCAATAACTGGCTTCATTATGCGGGTATAATCCACACCATCTGTGCTGTAAGCTAGGCACTGCCTTTGTCCTATGCCATTTTGCGTAAACATCAAATAGTGTGCTCCATTGTGCTCAATTGCACTTCCACTATAGCAAGCTTTTCCTATAGCAAATGGATACTTTGGCGCTAAAGCAACAGGCGCATATTCCCATTTAATGCAATCGGAACTTGTCGCGTGCCCCCAGTGCATCATACCCCAATGTGTTGCATAGGGGTAAAATTGATAAAACATATGATATTTTCCATTATAAAAACTGTATCCGTTTGGGTCGTTCAACCACCCCGTTTCTGGCGTCAAATGCACCCTACATTTATAGCAATCTGCCACTGTGTTGTTTGCCACAAACTCCCGCGCGCGCTTCAATAAATCCATATCGCTCTCCTAAACTTTCATCCTTATCATTATAACACTATTTGGCTACTTTTACAATATCATTTGCACCGCTTCTACATTCTAAAATTTACGCTTTATTTGTCTAGTGATGCTTTTTTATTGGCAACAAATTATGTTGGAATACACTTTCGCTACGGGATAGATTGATTTTTGTGTTGCTATTGTTTGATAAATTCAACATACCATCATCTGCAAAGATGATTGCGTTGCTAGCAGAGCGGAACAATAATATCTTTTCTTTTTCGCCACTTATATATCTTATATCTGCTTGCTGCTTTATTTTGTGAGTGCATATTGTGTCAATTTCACTACAGCCACGCGCTATCATTTCTTTTCTGATTGCCACAGCTTTATCGTAGCTTGCATAAATTAGCACCTTGCGGTCAATGTGATTTTGTGGTGTTTCTTCCTTATATTCATACTTTACATCTAAAATTGTGGCAATTTCTGTGAGCCACTCGTTTGTTGCCCTTTCGCCAACTGGCAAAATGTAAACATATGGTGTGCCGAATCGCTCTTTTAAAATTTCAGCACCCTTTAGTCCCTCATAACTAAGAACAATGTTGATGCTTGCTTGCGACATCTCTTGTATTTTTGTAAGATTTGTTTCAAATGCTAACACCGCTTGAGGAAGCAAGCCAAAATGCTTTTTCATAGCGTTTTTAATTTGCACAACATCATTTTTTGCACTAGATTCTGCACTTGAAATACCTAAAATGTTATATGTATTGGTTTTTTCATACTTATTAACCGAAAATTTAGCAATCAAGTCGGTGTAACACGCATCTATCCCACTGCTATAATCGCCATTAAATCCGCCTTGCGTAAACACAACTAGGCGTGCGTTGACACTTTTTTGCATATAATGGCACACGCCTTTTACATCAGCGCCAGTCATAGATGAAACTGATGATGCCATAACAAATATTGCCTTAGGGGATAAGTTGCGGTCAAGTTCAACAATCTTTTTCTCTAAACTTGCCGTGTCGCCCATAACTACATCGTTTTCATTAAGCCCTGTTGAAAAAAGTTTGTTTGCAACACTCATTCCCATCAAGGAATATGTTTTCATAGCATATGCTGTTGTGCCTTGTGTGCCATACTCTAAAATTACCGCGTCTTCTATCTGCAACAATGTCCACAATATCCCCATTCTGTCTGATGGTGTTGGCAAAAATCTTGTAAGTGCCATGCTATCTACCTCCCATTTTTGAACGTATTTTCTCGCGTATTTGCTCATCACTCATACGCCCGCCAGCCTTGGCTTTTATCATTTGAAACATATCTTCTTCTGACATATTAGCACGCTTGCCTCCGTGCCTATTGCCAAGTTTGCGCCCTATCATTGCAAACATACTACTTATTTTATGCGCGGATTGCCCCATTTCTTTACTTGCATTGAACACTAATTCCATACCATATTTGCCATCTTTTCCTTTATAATGATTGGTTTGAATTACCTTTATAGGCACGCCATACTTTTGGCTCGCCTCTTGTGCAAGTTGCGTGAAATCATCACCGATAATCTCAACAACACAAGTGGTTATTATGTACAATGCTTTGGGTTTGTATTCTTCTAGCAACTCATATGTAGCCTCTGTAACCGTTTCTAGACAACCAAATGTCACATCGTTTTTGTTCAATACAACTGACAAACATTTGCTTCCACAACCCTGCATTTCCATAGTTGCTTTTGTGTAATATGTGCACTCTTCTGTGCCGACTACTAGCATTAACGCTCCATCAATCATCATTACTGCCTTAGCAGCTCCCGCAAGTGGACACCGATTAATATCATCGTGACCTTGCCTCATTTGCTTAATGTTTTTCATTTTACTCTCCTTAATCTTCACTTGTTCTCGCTAAAATTTTACTCGCCAAATCATCATATACGGCTATCATCTTAGATTCTTTTGCAAACTCATATACCGTTCCGCCTGCGTTTTCTGCTTTTTGAATGTCGGAACATCTTGGCACTTGCGCAATTACACTTGTTCCCATCTCCGAACAAGCCTTTTCTACAATTTCAAGCTCGTTTTCAATATTTTTAGCGTTTAATATTAGCCCGCCTACTTTTGCATATGACCGCTTTTCAAAGTTTTTTATCGCTCTTACAATATTGTCGGCTGCATATAACGCCATCATTTCACCACTTGACACAATGAAAACCTCACGCGCATATCCATCTCGAATTGGCATTGCAAAACCGCCACACACCACATCTCCCAACACATCATAAATAACAATGTCGGGCTTATATTTTTCAAATGCACTGAGTTCTGCAAGCTTCTCAAACGCCGATATGATTCCTCGCCCCGCACAGCCTATCCCTGGTGTTGGGCCGCCAGATTCCACACACAACACTCCACAATATCCCTCATACACAACATCTCTAAGACAAATCTTGTCGCCCTTTTCTTTTATCTTATCCAGTACGGATGGAATAATTTTGCCACCCATAAGATTTTTTGTGGAATCAGACTTAGGATCACACCCAATTTGCATTACCTTATATCCTTTTTTCGCAAGCGCTACTGATAAATTTGATGTTGTTGTAGATTTTCCTATACCGCCTTTGCCATAAATTGCAATTTTTCTCATTGTTACTTCTCCTTTTTCGTTAGCAGTGCTAACTAATTTTTTGCTAAAATATATGTGCATACTTTTAATATGCACATGCTGATTACTTTATTTAATAAAATGCTTATTAATTTTTGTGATTATTCGGTGCAGTTCATTTATATCATCATCGCCAATGACAGAAATTAAGTTGCCCAACTTTTCTTTATATCGTGCACGATTGGACAAAAGAAGGACCTTTCCACTTTCCGTAAGTGACAAAATCTTTGCCCTTTTATCCAAATTAGAAACTTCTTTTTTGATATAGCCCTTATTTATCAACCTATCCGCAATATTTGTCGCCGTTGCCCCAGAAACGCCTATCACCCCGCAAATATAAACAAGGGTCGGATTTTTATCAAACCTCTGGTTATAGTGAAAAATAAATTTCATCATAGAAAGCTCGCCAGAATGCAAGAAATCATCGTGCATCATATCTTCTTTTTTGACTTTTTGCATAATCTTCTTTAATTCTTCAAGCGTTTTTTCTAACTTATCTATGCTTTCCATACTACCTCCACTTCTCATTGGGCCAATTTAATTAGCACTACTAACTAATTATAGCGCAGCTTTTTGCCTTTGTCAAGAAATTTTGAGCGATTATTTAATTTTCTCTAAAATCTCGCCTTGCTGCAAATGCAATACTTCTTTATGCTGCGCGCTATGTTTATCACACAACAATATCCAAAAGTTCCTTTAATTTTTTAATTTCATATTGTATTTTTATTGATGAATTTTCATTTACTTTGCCTTTAGGATTAAACCAACAGCAATCGATTCCCGCATTATTCGCACCCATTATATCGCTTGATAATGAATCGCCAATCAAAATAGCTTCTTCGCGTTTGAATCCTGCAATGTTATCAAAAGCACAGCGGAAAAATTGTAAATCTGGTTTTTCATAGCCAACTTCATCTGAAATGAATACGCCGTCAAATAGTGCCCTTAAGCCCGTTTTATCTAGCTTTTTGTTCTGCGCCACAATTGTGCCATTTGTAACGGCATACTGTTGTTTGGTTTTTTTGAGTTGAAAACACACTTCGTACGCGTCTTCAATCATAACAGCATAATCCCCGAGCTTCTCTTGATACATGCTGTTTATCCCTTCATAATCAATTGATTCCAAAGATAAATGCTGCACAAAATCTTTAAATCTGCAGCTTAACATAGCGGATTTTTCTATTTTTCCTTGCGCCAACAACTCCCAATAATTGCGATTTATTTCAGAATATATTTCTATATCTTCATCAGTCAAACTAACTCCATAAATTTTGAAACATTCCCTAACAGTCATTTTCTCTGAACTCTTAAAATCAATTAACGTGTCATCCACATCCCATAATAAATATTTATAATTTTTTTTCATATCCCCTCCGAATCTCATAAAATAAATTATCCGCACTATCTCATATGGATATAAATATTATATCTATTTTTGCCCACATATGTCAAGCATACTTCGCTTTTCTATGAACGATGCCCACAAAAATGAACACACACCACAAAAATGACACACACAATGTATTTTGAATATACGTCCCCTAAATGTGGACACAATAATTAAGATTTTTGATTTTTAATAGACAGTTGATATATAAATAGTACCTACTTTTCTTTTTGATTTAAAAAAGAAAGGTAGGCAAAAGAAAAAAAACAAGCCTCTTTTTCCGAGGGCGGCTTGACCCCAAAACT
>JAWXUT010000039.1:0-13142 GCA_044426075.1 Bacillota bacterium | reverse complement strand
CGCAACCCCTAATAAACCTATTTATAATTATATCGCCATACATTAAATATCCACCGCCATATGGGTCATAAAACGCCTTTAATCCAACTTCAGATAGCCCTGCGCCTTGCGTAGAGTATTCTAAGTTTTGAATATTGTTATAATACTTGTTGTTAATTTTGTCGATTTTTGTTGATTTATATCCATTTAATACACTGCTTCGGTTTTCTAGCATTGATTCCGTCAATAATACACTTACACCCTTAATTTTACTATTTTTAAGCATTAGTTTGTTGAGCTTGCAGTCACATAGTGCTTGCAAAAGGCTCGCCATTATCATTCCTTGGTGGTGCGTCATATATTGATCAACAACTCTAACCTCACCTTCAAAATCAACGGCTTCAATAAACCCATTTTCCTTGCATCCTACCTCTTCTAATCGCTTTAAATTTTCAACTACCTTTTTATCTTTGTACATCAACATCATAGCACTACTATATGGAGATATGATATCCTTTTGCTCAGCACCACTAAGCGCTAGGGCTTTGCACCCAAACGCTTTATACTGATAACTCAAGCTATTGTCAAATTGATAATATCCCGACTCCGACCTACCAAACACACCTTGCGTGCGTTCAGACATCTGTATTGCAACGGCATTTCTAACGGATTTACCAATCAAAGAATATTTTGGAGCATTTATAAACAGCTCTGGCATTAAATATTCAAACATTGTTCCCGACCAAGATAGCAACGTGTTGCCTTTTTTGCTCGTAAAGTCTCTACCCAACGCACGCCAATGCGCATCTTCACCAGTTTTTGCAATATAAATCAAGCTCATTAAGCGCGATTCGCTTGCCATAAGATCATAATGGCCCGCAAAGCTTTCATTTATAGCGTCATATCCCAGATAAAACAGATTGGTTTCTCTATCCAAAAATGCAGACAGATCGCATTCATCTATTATTTTGTTGATTTTTTTAACAATTGCATACTCTTTGCATTCTTTTAAGGATTCAACGAGAGCCGTTAAACACGCAAGCAAATTTCCGCTATCCACGCTAGAAACATACATTGATGTTGGCTTCAATGTATTTACATCGTACCAATTGTACAAATTTCCGTGCCATTTTTCCAACTTTTCTATTGTATTTATTGTAGCTGACGCACTGGAGATAAATTCTTCCTTCTTTATAATTCCTAAATAATAGGCAGATAAATCAGCAATCAATTGAAACCCAATATTTGTTGGGGATGTATATGTGGATTGCCCTTTGTAGGGCTTAATTTGCAAATTATCCGCTATTATCCCACTATTATTGCGCATAAAGCGGAAATATTCATACGTGTTCTCTGCATAACTACGCAGTTTTTCTTTATCAATTTCAGAAAAAACGCATTCTTTATGCTCAATCCCACTATAATACAGCGCAAGAGTTGCAAGTATCTGAACCACCCAGAAGGATATTAATATATATGACACAATTCCATTTAACAATAATATGCTGCCCACAATTGGCACCACCAACAAAGATAGTCCAACTTCATTTATAAACTTTCCACTGTGGCTTTGGCTGTCACTGTAGGGCTTCCACTGCAACATATCACCTTTTGCAATCATCTTAAGCAATGTGCCTATAATTATACACAATCCATTGAGTGCATCATAAGGAATCTTTATAATATTGTATGCCGTGTGCAGAATATAGCTGATTGCACGTTTGAAAAAATAATGCCAGCGCTCTGCTTGTAAAATTGTTCTTCGTAGATTTTCAACTAAACTTACCACCAATCCGCCACATGTTAGTGCCAAAAACAACACAGCAATCCCACTACCCACAACTAAACTCGCTATCCCTATAATCAAAATAGCAAGCGGAGCAACTAGATTTAGCACATTTTTGACCATAATTTGCCTATATATTGGGCTAATTTCAGATTTATATTTGACACCATTGTCACACACCCAACTATGCGACAAAAATGGCAACAACTGCACATCGCCTCTCCCCCAACGCCTTTTCCTCTCCATATCACTTACGAAGTTCCGCGGTGCATCTTCATACACAACAGAAGCTGAGGTGGTTTCCAATATAGCTCCCTCTAAAATATCGTGACTTAAAACCTTGTTTTGTGGGATGATATCGCTTAGTTTTTTATAAAATTCGCTAACATTAAATATTCCCTTGCCACAATAAACATCGCGCTTGAACAACGTGTAATATAGCCCAGAATAATTTGGATAAGCCTCAAAACCACAGTCTTCCGACATAAAACGACTATATTTTGTCAACAAACTATAGTTATTTGTTCTTGCTCGCAAAGAAATTAGGTCAAATTGCGAATTCGCAGGGTGACTGATTATATTTACAGCGTCACGTACACCATTTATATTTGTAACATTATCCGCATCAAGCGTAAGCATATATTTGGGTGAGTGGTGCGTATTGTGCGAAATATACAAAAAATCTTCTGTAATGCCCGTCTGTGCGTGCCTAACCAACGCCATTATTGCACCCCTTTTGCGCTCATATGCAACAAATTTTCCGCCGATCTCCCTACGCTTTCTGATGTAAATTACAATATTATTTTCATTTTCTACTTGCTTTGCTGCAGCTAAAATTGCAGAGTCCTCCAAAATAGTCGCGCTATCTGCTTGTTTTAAGTCAACAAGCAACGCAACCGTTATATTTGGGTCGTCATTTACTGCTTGAATCACCCTTATGTGCTCAATCGCTTTTATCATAGCGGCCTCTGACGAGATGTATTCAGACACAACCACCATTGTTGCAAGTTCTGCCGGAACATTAGTCCTATTCATGCAAAATAATGGTCTTTTTGCAACATTATCGTTTAAAAAGTTGTTTAATATGCAATCAACAAGCATAAATATAGGTGCAGCAGAAACAAAACCTACCCACCAACTATCAAAAACAAAGCTAGACGCAATTGATAGCGCTA
The DNA here is from genome assembly GCA_044426075.1 of Bacillota bacterium. Lineage (GTDB taxonomy): Bacteria > Bacillota > Clostridia > Christensenellales > DTU072 > JAWXUT01. The sequence goes on along the minus strand of JAWXUT010000039.1, from coordinate 10,202 downwards.
TTGTCGCAAGCCATTCTATCGCAATATAACACCACTCGTTTTTTACATAGCCCTTTGGTTTAAATAACTTTAATTTGATGCCATATTTTATGTTGTTGCAAAGCGCACTTGTGTGTTCGCACAAAATTACACCTATATCTTTACTGTTGTATTCCGCAATCTTTATCAATTTTGTTGTTACGAGCATTTCAGATGCATTCAATTTTTCTGCAATGTCTGCTATCCTCTGCAAATAAATAAACCTTGTGTTCATACTCATTTTGTCATAATCGGTAATTTCTGCTACCAATTGTCTATCTATTATTACAAGCGGCAATAACTTTGCGTGAGTTAAGGTTCTAGTTACTTCTCGCATACTTTCAAACAAAAATGAAGCTATTTTGGTAGTTTCAGCAACAGACATAGCATAGTTTATTTTAATTGCGGATTCATCTATTTGAAAATTCAGCAATTCACGCAAAATTGCATCGCGCGCATGTGATTTTAGCGCTGTATTTAAATATATATCACTGTCAAATAATTTTGTATCAACTACACCATTTGAGCCATATTTTCGCATTTTGTCGGCGTGCTTGAAGCGCTTTGCCAGTATATAAACGTGTTCAGTTAGTACAAATTTTATTGCATCGGGAAGCGCAAGAATTTCAGCTAGTGTCAATTGAGATTCTCTATTATAAGTGTCTACAGCTGTTTTTATACGAGAATAGTTCAATCCATTTTTGCTGTTTTCTACTATAAATCTAGCAAAAACAAGCACCCTAATTTCATTTTTAACATATGGAAGCCCCAAAAACACCTTGCTATTAAAATTATCGATATATCTTTTTACATGATATAAATTTTCATAATACCACCTTTCGCTCTCCATTAATGGCTTGTTTTTTGCACGCTTTTTGTCTATATTGCGATACGCCTTTTGCAATGCGGGATATAGCTGCCTTATTCCAACACCTTTTCCGCGTGAAACAAGCCGCGACGTTCTGGCAAGCGCCCTAACACCCGCAACAAAGTCATCAACATTTAAATCTTTTATCACATGCGTTTCTAACTTGACACTAGGTCTAAAAACAATAGTTGTGGATAAAATAATTATTAATACAAAAAATATAACTATAAACATAGCAAGATTATGCACAGAATTTTGTCAATATATTCAAAATGCTTGCTTTTTTCTATATATGTGATACAATATATATAGTTCGCCAGATGGTCGCACCGCAAGGTGAGGAAAGTCCGAGCATCACAGGGAGAGTGGCAGGTAACTCCTGCTGGAGGCGACTCCAAGGATAGTGCAACAGAAATAAACCGCAACACATTGTGTTGTAAGGGTGGAAAGGTGCGGTAAGAGCGCACCAGCAGTTTGGCAACAAAATTGGCTGTGTAAACCCCACTTGATGCAAGAGAAAAGTGCCTATAGGTTCCCGCCTGGCACCTCAATCGCTTGAACACTTAGGTGACTATTTGTCTAGACAGATGACCATTTAATACAGAACTCGGCTTATAGACGGACTTAAAAACAACACCTTAGGGTGTTTTTTTTATTATTAAAGCTCAATATTTTCTTTTTTAATGGCATTTTGCATTTTTTCCATTATAACTTTTTCCAACCGTGAAACATACGAACGCGAAATCCCTAGCTTCTCACTAACCTCTTGTTGCGTTAGCGCCTCCCCGTTTTCTAATCCGAAACGGAGCCTTACAATTTGCCTCTCTCTTGCATCTAAATATTTGTTTATTATATTTGCTATTGTTCTTTTAACCATATCAGTTTCAAGTTTGCTGTATACGGTTTCTTCATCAATGCTAAGTAAATCTATCAATAGCATTTCATTGCCGTCTTTATCGCTACCAACTGATTCATAAATTGATATGTTGTTTTGCAGCTTCTTTTGGCTACGCATTGTCATTAAAATTTCATTTTCTATGCAACGACTAGCATATGTGGCAAGTTGTGTGCCGTGCCCGCCCTTATATGTATTTATTGCCTTAATGAGCCCAACCGTGCCTACTGATATTAACTCCTCTTGGTCGGGATGATTGGTATATTTTTTTGCAATATATGCCACTAAACGCAAATTATGCTTGACTAATATGTTTCGCGCACCAATATCGCCATTTTTAAAAAGTTCCAGATACTCCTTTTCTTTTTCTTGCGAAAGAGGTTGTGGGAATGAATTGTTATTTTCAATCCGCGATGTGAACAATATTATATTACTTATTACAGCAAACAATCCTTCCAAAAAAATAAGACAACCCCCGTTTCATATAATATATGCGGAAGTTGTCTAAATGTGTTATATTTTGTTGTTAAATTTTATAAAAATCAGCGCTTGTTTCTAAGCTAATTTCATTTAAGTAGAATAATGGCGAACTCTTAATAAAGTTGAAGTTCAATTTATATGCAGACAAACGTTGCCTTTTTGCACTGTGGCTGCGATTTGCTTTGTAATCTCCATATTTAGGATCACCAACTATGGGATACTTGATGTGTGCAAGATGTGCACGAATTTGATGTGTTTTGCCAGTGTGCAATCTAACTTCTACAATAGTTGAGTTGTTTAAATGCAAAATTGGCTTAACTTCAGTTATAATTTCTTCAGACCCGTCTACTTGTTTGTTGAATACAGCAACCGTTGCGGTGTCGCTATCCTTTTTAAGATATGCCTTTAAAATACCTTCTTTATTTAATGATCCATTAACTTCGGCAAGATACCTTTTAATTACAGCACCCGCTTTAAATCCTATTACCAATGCATCAAAAGTTCCCACATCCTTTGCAAAAATCAACAATCCTTCTGTGTTTGTATCAAGCCTATGCGCCAACACATATTCAGATTCATAATACTTGTTAATTGCATCTTGATAATCCTCAGATGATATACTTCTTGGCTTATGTGTTATGAGTACTTTTGTATCTTCAAATACAATTTTTGGGGTGAACTTAATAAGCTTATCTTCACGAGCATAAACCTCTATACTGTCACCAGACTTTAAAATTGTATCCTTAGATACTCTTTTGCCGTTAATCTTTACATCCTTTAGCCTAAGCAACTCCATTAAGTATCTGTAACTTAATTCTGGCATAACAACCGCCAAATGCTTTGTAAGTTTGATGTCACTTCCTCTGTATATAAATTTTTTCATTATTTCCTTTTGTTAATCATTTCTTCTATTTCTTCATAAAGTTGATTAATATCTTTAAATTCTCTGTGGATTGATGCAAACCTTACATATGCAACTTGGTCAAGTTTTTTAATACCTTCCATAACAAATTCGCCTACTTTTTTGCTTGAAATCTCTTGAGCCATTGTATTCATAATTTGTTTTTCAATATCAACTACAAGTTCATCTATTTTTGCCATAGGAACAGTACGCTTTTCGCACGCCTTTATGATGCCTATTTTAATCTTCATTGGGTCAAATGCTTGCCTATTACCGTTGCTTTTTACAACTAGTATTGGCACAACTTCTATCTTTTCGTATGTAGTATAGCGCTTGTTGCAGCCAACGCACTCTCGTCTGCGTCTGATGTTTGAACTATCTTCGCTCACACGACTGTCAATTACTTTACTTTCTGTACAATTGCAAAATGGACACTTCATTTTTCACCTCGTTTAAGGCAACGCTAAATAAATACACTGTTATTTTAAAGTGCTGCTTTAAGTAATTATACTATAAAATTTGCGATTTGTAAACTATATATGCTATTATATATTTGTCAAACAGCTGGTGGCTGTGGTGGAGGCGCTTCCATATTACACGCACCTATTAACTCTATAAGAATAACATCGTCGCCAATTTTTAACACATTTTTCCAAGGAATAAATATGTTATCGCAACCAGTTAGATTTTTGAAAAACTTCTTTTCACCCGGCACAATAACCCCCACTATTCTTCCACTACAATGCATACCTAAATCAATTATGCGCCCTAGCCTTCTGCCATCTGCTATATTTATAACCTCTTTTTCTCTCAATTCACAAAATGTATAGTCAATACCTTGCATAAAACTCCTATTTTTACATTATATTCTATGGTTGCGCTTTTTAGTATTTATAACTATAAAAATTGAAAAACCCACGCGCTATGCGTGGGTAATTATTAAAATGCTGCGCGCAGCTTGTTTATTGCACTTTTTTCAAGTCGGCTCACTTGCGCTTGCGACATATTTAACGCACTTGCAATTTCCATTTGCGTTCTTCCTTTATAATAACGCAGAACAACAACAAGTTTTTCTCGTGTTGGCAACGTTTCTAATCCATTTTTTAATGCCATCATATCAACTTGATCATAGTCTGACTTCTTTTCACCTATCTGATCAACAATCATCATACTGTCATCAGCATCTTGATATACCGGTTCATATATTGACAATGGTTCTGCTATTGCATCTAGCGCTCCGCATACATCACTATATGGTATATCAATTTCCGCAGCTATCTCTGCAAGACTGACTTCTTCTACACTTTCACGCTCTAATTTGTTGCGCGCAAGTACCGCTTTGTATGCTATGTCACGCACACTTCTGCCCACTTTTAATGCTGTTGACTCGCGAATAAATCGCCTAACTTCTCCCATTATCATAGGCACGGCATATGTTGAGAACTTCACATTTAAAGTGATATCAAAATTATCTAGCGCTTTTATCAAACCCAGCATTCCCACTTGAAATAAATCATCTGGGCTTACTTTGCTGTGCTGGAATCGCTGAACTATACTTAAAACAAGCCTAGCATTTGACATTATGAAGGTCTCTCTCAGCTCTTTTTTGCCAGACTTTACTTCTCTCAGCATAGCTTCTGACTCTTTTGCCGTCAATTTTGGCAAATCTGCGGTATTTAATCCAGTTATAACAACTTTGTTCATCTGTACCTCTCTTTGAGAGTATGTTCCTATTGATGAACAATATACAAAATTTGTAAATTTTTAAATATCGTCGCTGAATTGTTCGCTGAATGCGCATTTCATCCGCTCAACTATCTTTTTTTCTAGCCGTGATATGTAAGACTGTGATATTTTTAGCATATCTGCAATGTCTTTTTGCGTGCGCTCTTCAACGCCATACAATCCATATCGCATACATATAATCATTCTATCCCTTTTATTGAGTTCCATAAACAGCGACCGCAGAACTTTTTTTTCAGCATTGCTTTCAAATTCTTTAAAAACCATATCGCTTTCTGTGCCCAACACATCACTCATAAGTAGCTTATTGCCTTCAAAATCAACATTTAAAGGTTCATCAAGGCTTACTTCATATCTAGTTTTGACCATTTTTCTAAGATACATAAGTATCTCATTTTCAATACATCGGCTTGCATATGTGGCGAGTTTTATCTTTTTCTGCGAATCATAGCTCTTAACCGCCTTAATTAAACCCAAACTCCCAACAGAAATAAGTTCTTCTATGTCCATACCAGTATTGTCAAATCGCTTGGCAATGTAAACCACCAATCGCAAATTTCGTTCAACCAAAGTGTTGCGCGCAGTTAAATTACCTTGCTCGCTTTGCGCAACCAATTCTGATTCCTCTTCACTATTTAGCGGAGTTGGCAGCGCCACAATATAGTCAACACCGTTTTTGCATCCCCTAAACTTTTGCGACGCTTCAATTATAAGCATTTTAAGTTTGTTCCAAATATTAATCATCGTTGTCCCCCATATCTCTGTGTAGAATTATATCATATTCGCCATTTGTCAATGTGTCCGACACTACTGCGTATGTATGATATATTCTATTCTTATTGCCTTTAAAATATATCTTAAATGAAATTTTAACTCGCTGTAATTCTTGCACACCCGCAACAGTACCAACCCTTGTAGTACCACACTCTTCAAGCAATAAATCACTATTTAGTTTTGCGCTAACAACAACCATACCATTGCCAGCTGTATCCACCAGCTTATTTCCGCTGTCAAAATACCCTTTGCACTCGATAATCTTATCACCATTAAAGGCAACAATCTTGTAAATGTATGTAGTACTATGTCTATTTTTATATAAAAAGAAAATAAGCGCCCTAAGCACCACAACTGCACCCACAACAGCTAATGATGTGTAGCGAATATCGTTTAAAATAGCATAAAAAACCGCAAAAACGCCCACTATTACAAATATAACAAAACCATACACAGCCGTAGTAAGTATTATCTTTTTTAGTTTAAATTCACCTATAATAATCACGCTTGAAACAAACAACACTGTTAAGCATACAACAAATTTGATTCTTATTATGCTGTTGAAATTAAGTATAAATGCTGTTAATATTAGGCTAGATAGCACAAGATTTATAGCGCTTGTATCTGCCCTTACAACTGTACATGTAATATAAGAAATTATGTACGATATTGATAGCACACTCAATATTATATAGAACATATTAGATAAAACCAATTTGCCTCCAAAAAAAATGACAAGCCCTAAGACTTGTCATTTGTAAATTTAATGATTGAATATATTAATTTTCTTCTGTATCGCTATCACGAAGCATAGAAACGAATTTGGGAATGTCTGTTTCTACTGCACGCATACGTGGTGAAGGAATATTTTCTTCTTCATTTATTGCTGGGATTGGTTGGGCAATAGTGGGTTTTGGTGGCTCAACTGCTATAGTTTGGGGTGTTATAGGTGATTTTGGGGGCTCAACAACTGGATTCACGCTTGGAATAGCGTTGCCATTAATTTGTGCACCTCTATCAAAAATGCTGCCCATAGTTCCGTTACCGTTTTTGAAACCAGTTGCGATAATTGTAACAGATACATCTTCACCAAGTTCTGGATCGATGCCCGCACCGAAAATAATCGTACACTTAGGTGAAACCATATTTTGAACAAGAGCGGCTGCGCCTTTAACTTCATCTAAAGCAAGTGAATTGCCACCTGCTACGTGTAGAATAATGCCCGTTGCGCCAAGCAAACTTGTTTCAATTAGTGGTGAAAGTGCGGCTTGTTTTACTGCCTCAACCATACGTTTATCACCTTTAGCGCGACCAATACCTATGTGTGAGTTGCCAGCATTTTTCATAATCTTTTTGATGTCGCTGAAATCTAGGTTTATTAAAGAAGGAATAGTTATTATATCTGCTATGCCTTGAATTGCATATCTTAGTACATCATCTGCAATTTCAAACGCTCTAATAAATGGCAAGCCCTCTGGAACATAGTCTGAAATCTTTTCATTTGGAATTACAAGCACGCTATCTGCAAACTTATACAACTCTTCTATGCCTTTGCAAGCCTGAGTCATACGTATTTTGCCTTCAAATGACTCAAATGGCTTAGTTACAAATGCTATTGTTAGGATGCCTAATTGTTGTGCAATTTCTGCAACTACTGGTGCGGCTCCCGTACCAGTGCCACCGCCCATACCAGCTGTTATAAACAACAAGTTGGCATCTTGAATTGCCTCTTTAATTTCATTTGCAGACTCTTCTGCCGCTGCTCTACCAACTGCAGGGTCGCTGCCCGCGCCAAGCCCTTTACAAGTGTTTACACCAAGCTGAATTCTAGTTTGTGCCTTGTTTGTCATTAGTGCTTGCATATCTGTATTTGCTGCAATAAACTCAGCTGACTTTACGCCTACTGAAATCATATGGTTTACGGCATTGCTTCCGCCACCGCCAACGCCAATTACTTTAATTTTAACCACACCTGCTTCATTTTGCATTGTTGTTCCTCCTTAAACGACTTATTGCGCCCTTAATCTTGCTTAGATAAGTTGCAAAAATCGAACTAGTTGTATTTTTTTGTTGGAATAACACAAGTCCTGCTATTCCACTATCTTTTGGTTTGTTTAATATTGCTAAATCTGCTCCGATAACATCAACATAACGCTGACAAGTTTTTTCAATTATGTCTTTTGCGCCCGCCATATTACTAATGCCACTGCCAGTCAACAAAATCATAGAATTTTTATCTACCTTATCGCCACTAAGTTCAATGGCTCGTTTAATATTATCTGCGATATTTTGCACACGATTGCCAACAAATTCATTAATTTCTGATATTTTATAGTTGATAACCTTGCCACCAGCATCAACAAAATACTCATCCGCCTCTGTTGGAGAAAGATTTAAGTTAACCTTATTTACTAACGCCCTTGCGTGTGGAAAATAAATGTTTTGCTTTAAATATAAATCTGCAGCAATAGTTCCGCCACCTAAATCAAATGACATTTGATGCACAATTCCGTCTCCTTTAACATATGAAACGGTTGAAGATGTATAACCTACATCAACTAAAATTACGCCTTCATCGCGCAAGTCTGGCTTAACAATGTAGTTTGCTTGTGCCATTGTTGTGGAGTGGAATTCAAATTCTACATCAATAATTGGGCTCAATTCTTTAAATATCTCAATAAATTTTCGCTCACAAAGCACATATGACATAAGACAAGTAAGTTTATCACTTGTAATTATGTAAGGATTAATTGTGTTGTTGTGTTTATCTGCTGTAAAATAAATTGGAGCCGCTGTAATTGTAATGTATTCTGCGCTATCAGCATAGGTGTTGCCTATATCATAAAGCGCATCAATATCAGTATCTGTAACTTTACGTACAGTATCTAAATCTGTGCTTACAAACTTAGTAACTGCAGTTGTAAATGCCCCTGGGACACCTACAAGTATGCTTTTGGGATCACAAAACGCCAAAGCACGGCATTCTTCCACCAAACTTCTCACTGCAGAAAACAATGATTCTTTGGATACAAATACTCCGTCAACAAAACCTTCATAAGCCACCGATGACTTATAAACAAAACTGTTATCATATTTATTATCTTGCACTATAAGTGTTACAGACTCGCTATTAACACAAAGTGTTGCTATTTTTTTTGATGCCATATTGCCCCTACCTCAGTTGGATTCAATTATATACTTATATTATATAGTATAATAGGGTGTATGTCAATATAAATATTTGTATAAATGCAGAAAAGACTATTAAAATAGCAAAAAAATAAAAGATATTGTCGCAGACAACTACAAAACTACAATCTGAACCGAATCATCACGATAAGTAATAGTAATTTCCGAATCGGTATAATGAATGGATGCGATAATTTGTGGCAAATTTGTGCTATCTGTGCCAGCAGAAACAACGCTTTCTAGCACATTTCTTATAGCGATAAACTCTGCAGAGTTAAATGTAGATGTAACTTCTACTCCAGTTATTAAAATGTAATCGGAAGTGTCAATTGAGGTTGCATCAACTAGCATATTAAGTTGAAAATCATAATCTGCAAGCGCTACTTGGCTAGAATCTGGTGCATAAGAAACCACGCATATTGGCACCCTTTCTGTAACGTGAATTATAACAGTGTTTGGAAAAACGCGTTCAATGCTAACAACATCAATGCTATTGTCTACAAAATAGCTCTCAATTCTCTCTGCAATCTCATCCTCATTTATACTCCAAATCATAACGCTATAATCGAGGTCGGCTGCAGCAATAACCTCACCAACTTCAGTATTAATTGGATCTACAGAATAAGACTCCGTTACGGTTTTCACCATAAAGGTTTGCGCTAAAACTACTATGCAAATTATTACAAGCAACGATATTATGCCCGCTATAACCCTATTCTTCATTTGTCTCCATTAAACTTTAATTATTTCTGCCCCTAGTGAAGTTAGTATTTGAGGCAACCTCTCATACCCGCGTTCAATGTGGTTGATATCACTTATAATTGTAGTGCCCTCGGCAACTAATCCCGCTATTACTAACGCAGCCCCGCCTCTTAAATCCATGGCGGATACATATGAACTGCTCAGCGTACGCACACCCCTTACTACTGCAACCTTATCTCTAACCTTGATATCTGCACCCATTTTTATAAGTTCGGGAACAAATTTAAACCTAGTTTCAAACACATTTTCTATTATTATAGAAGTCCCATTGCAGACCGTTGTGAGCGCCGTAAGTTGGGCTTGCAAATCTGTAGGGAACCCTGGATATGGTTGCGTTTCGATTATATCTATTGCTTCTAATCTTCCAGTTGATTGTATTTTTATTCTATCACTATTGATGTCTATTTTGCAACCACTTTTACGCAATTTAAAAATTAAAGATTGCAGATGTGCAAATTTGCTACCGTAAAGTGCAATTTCTCCCCCACATACGGCGCAAGCAATGGCATAAGTTCCCGCAACAATGCGGTCTGGCATAGTAATATGTGATGTGCCGTGAAGTTATCCCACCC
>JAWXUT010000038.1:0-13255 GCA_044426075.1 Bacillota bacterium | reverse complement strand
TCATTCATGAAGCTCTTGTTGAGACAATCGGTTGTTCAGGTATGACTCACTCAGCTGCAATGGCTGCAGAAGTTCTAACTGGCAAAACAATCCTTGAAGCACTAAATACTGACTTAGTATGTGATGCTATCAACACAGCAATGAGAGAGTTGTTCTTGCAAATAGTATATGGCAGAACACAATCAGCTTTTTCTGAAGACGGTTTGCCAATTGGCGCAGGTCTAGAAGATTTAGGTAAAGGTTTACGTAGCCAAGTTGGTACAATGTATGCAACAGAAGCAAAAGGCGTACGTTATCTAGAAATGGCAGAGGGTTATGTAACTCGCATTGGTCTTGATGCAGATGGCGAAGTTATCGGTTACGAGTTCGTAAGACTAGGTCAAATGATGGAGCAAATTACTGTCAAGGGTGTAGATCCTGCAGAAGCTCTTAAGAAATGCACAGGTTCATACGGTAGATTTGCAGAAGCTACTACCAAAATCAACCCACGCACAAAGTAGGAGGATAATATAATGGCAGTAAGATTCGAAGGATATGAAAGAAGAATAGATAAAATCAACGCATACTTAGCTTCAATCGGCATCGCTGATATTGAAGAAGCAAAAGCAATCTGCACCGCTAAAGGTGTTGATGTTGATGCAATCGTAAGAGGCGTACAACCAATCGCTTTTGAAAATGCAGTTTGGGCATACACAATTGGTGCAGCAAACGCAATCAAAAAAGGTTGTGTTAAAGCAGCAGACGCAGCTGAAGCAATCGGCGAAGGCTTGCAAGCATTCTGTATTCCAGGAAGCGTAGCAGATACACGTTTAGTTGGTTTAGGCCACGGTAACCTAGCAGCAAAACTACTACGCGAAGAGACAAAATGTTTTGCATTCGTAGCAGGACACGAGTCATTTGCAGCAGCAGAAGGCGCTATCGGTATTGCACGTTCAGCTAACAAAGTTCGTAAAGATCCACTAAGAGTTATTCTTAACGGACTAGGTAAAGATGCAGCATATATCATCAGCCGTATCAATGGTTTCACATATGTACAAACACACTTTGACCAATATTCAAATGAGTTGGCAATTGTAAAAGAAAAAGCATACAGCGATGGCGAAAAAGCTAAAGTTCGTTGCTATGGTGCAGATGATGTTAACGAAGGTGTTGCAATTATGATTGCAGAAGGCGTTGATGTAGGTATCACTGGTAACAGCACAAACCCAACACGTTTCCAACATCCAGTTAGCGGAACATATAAAAAATGGACAATTGAGCACGGTAAATCATACTTCTCAGTAGCTTCTGGTGGTGGTACTGGTAGAACATTGCACCCAGATAATATGGCTGCAGGTCCAGCTTCATATGGTATGACAGATACAATGGGCAGAATGCACGGCGACGCACAATTTGCAGGTAGCAGTTCAGTTCCAGCTCACGTAGAAATGATGGGTCTAATCGGTATGGGTAACAACCCAATGGTTGGCGCAACAGTAGCAGTTGCAGTTGCACTAGAGGAATCTAACAAATAATAATTACGGGCGAAGCGAGCTTTGCCCGACTATGCTGGAATGGCTCAGTCGGTAGAGCAGTTCACTCGTAATGAACAGGTCGCGTGTTCGAATCACGTTTCCAGCTCCATAATGCCACCCTTTTTGGGTGGTATTTGTTTTTTCTGTGAACAACAGCGGATATCTTATAAATGCTATTGCAATACTTTTGAATATGTTATATAATGATTAATAGTGGAGGCTAATATTTATGATAAGTGAATCAAAAAACGAAGCAAAACAAAGCTTAAAAGGCGTTTGGAATGATTGTGCTATTATAGCGCTAGTTGTTGGGATAGCATTGGCAGCAATTGCAACAGTAATCACATTTGTTTTTACTTTTGCAAATTTGGTTGTTGCAATATTTTTAACACCAGCAATTGAAATAAGTGTTGCATATATCGGATTAAATTTGTATAGAAAAATTAAAAACCCACAGTTTAGCGATATGACAGAAGGCTTCAAGTGCTATTCAAAATCGCTAGAAATTGGGATAAGAAAATATGTAGTTATATTTTTATATACATTGCTTTTAATAATTCCTGGAATTATAAAGAAATACGCATACAGTTTTGCTAATTTTATAATGCTTGACGATAAAGATATCACACCTAAAGACGCAATAAAGAAAAGCGAAGAGCTAACAAACGGCAACAAAATGGATTTGTTTTTGCTGGATTTAAGTTTCATCGGTTGGTACTTATTATCCGCATTTACATGTGGAATATTGGCTTTATGGATAGTACCATATCACAATATTGCAAAGGTTGCATACTATCAAAAATTGCGTGCGAAAAAATTTGGAGATGTAGGTGTGTATGTGGAGCAAGTTAAAGTTCTAGAAGATGACATTTTCAACATATAGCACAATGAAGATATATGATATAACACGCAGTTTAGATAACCTTAATGTTTATTCTGGTGACCCAAAACCACAATATAACAAAATAAGCGATATATCAAAAGGGCACGAATATAACATAACCCAACTTGATTTTTGCTTGCACAACAGCACGCACATTGATGCACCAAAGCACGTATTTGATGATGGATTGAGTGTGTCGGATATGCCAATTGAAACATTTGTTGGCGAGTGTTTTGTGCTTCAGCTGAGCAGCGAAGATGATGTGAATTGTTTAAAAAGGATATCTCATAATTGTAAGCGCATACTTATAAAAGGGAATACAGCAATAGATATAAATCTTGCAACTGCAATGAGCGAATTGGATGTATGTTTAGTTGGAACAGAACTTGCAAGCGTGGGCGGGCAAGATGACATCTTAGCAGTGCACAAACAGTTGTTGCAAAACAACATAGCAATACTCGAAAATATAGATTTAAGAGCAGTGCCAGAAGGTGCATATTTTTTATCGACTGCCCCAATAAAGGTAGTGGATAGTGAGGCTGCCCCAGTAAGAGCATTGTTAATTAAAATGGAGGAATAATGAATCTACAATTATTAAATTACAAAATCAACAAAATCAACTATGCAATAAACGCACCATCGTCGACTAAACCCAAGGTGTTTACAATCAAGCCAGATATCACATACAAACTAAAAGTTGAAGGTGATCAAATTGCGGTTTCAGCTATATTTAATTTAGAAAACAAAGAGGGCTCAAGCTCACCTTTTGACATCTATATTGAAATGGTTGCGCGCTTTAAGGTGCTAAATGAGGCTTCAATGGATGATTATCGTGTGGATATTAATGCGCAATTGTTCCCTTATATCAGAAACACAGTTTCACAAGTAACACTTGTCAGCAATATTCCCGCATACAACTTGCCAATTATCAATTTCAGCCAGTTGAGTTCAAGCGTGCCTACTAGTGGCGGAAGAGTTTCTCCCCCAAATAGTGGACCAATGGTGCATGGCAAAAATTCAGATTTAGTTATCACACCTTTAGAGGATCTATAATTATATCGCAATAGAAGTCATGCTTATCCCGCTGTCGGATAGATAGAATACTATGGCATTTTGAGTGCTGTAGCGCAATATCAGCGCAGAACTACTTGCGGTAAACAGCATATTTATAGCACTTGTGCCGTCATCTCTTATGTCAATTAACGAGATGGCGGTTTCATTTTGCCGTGCAAGAATGATGTAGCCGCCACTGTAAGTTACGGAATCGTATAGTTCATATGTCCCACTAAAAATATCACTGTTAGAAAGCTGCGATTGCAATGATTCATTTATTATAAAAAGACTATAAACGTCGCTTGTTTCAAGCAGCGCAAAAATGGTTGAAGAGTTGCATAATACGTTGGCGCTATCGCAAACACCAATGCCAATATAGCGCATATCATCATCTCTAAATGTTGTTGTGTACTCGGCAATGCGCAACTGATTATCATAAAATTCCGCAACCAAATAGTATTGCACGCCGTCGCGCGTAACGGGTTTAACTGCAAGTGCCGTCTTTCCAGTAACAGTGCGCACCATTATTGAAGTCAAAGTGTCGCTTAATGTTGTAACTACATATCCGTTTATTGTATTTATAATTATGGTGAAATAGTTGCTAAATTCATAAATATCCACTATTGTGCCACTGCTAATAGTGCCAGTATTTGCAATCACTCCATTTTTGAAGAGATATACGCTGTAATCTGTGCGCGCTGCAAACAATAAAAATGAATCACTCAATACAAAAATTTCACAACTAGTAGTGGATGCTAGCGGTGTGCATGTGTATGAAGATAAATCTGTACTAAAAATATATACATTTGTAAGTGAAGTTGCGTCTTCAGCGGTGTCTTCAGTTACAACAACAATGCCACTTGAGGTTAAAGCCGATGCGCGATAAGTGCTTCCACCAACAGTGGTGATATTGTATAGCGTTTGAATTGTGCCGTCATATGTAATTAGCGCAACAGTTACTGTTGGTTGGGCAGCCATTATATCACCCGATGTAGAGGCGTGTTCAAATATTAAATACATACAATCTGTGCTGTAAATCGCATTCTGCAACTGCACTTCACCCTCAAGCGCTATGTCTTGTTGATATACATATAAGTCACTTGCGCTTGCGGTTTTTGGCAAGTCTAATGTAACAGAATATAGGGTGTTTATGTAGCTATCGCTACTGAATTCCTCTTCTATCTCGGGTGTTTCTGCTACAAATAAATCCTCTAATCCACTTGCGTTTTGTGTGGTTTGTAGCTCTGTTGTGGTGTCAGGATACTCTGTTGTACCTATATATAATACTAAAACTGCAATTACAGTTAGCATAACTGCTGCAATTGCTTTTGGTGTTTGTTTTTTCATAATGCCTCCGTAAATACATTATAAATCAAAATATCTGCATTGCAATAGCCTTGACAAATTAAGCTAAAAGATTACATATCTATCCACATTATGTTACTATTTTTTCCTATGCATAGCCATAATATCCATTATGCGAGCTACTATTTTTTTGTTGCTTCCACTGCCAGTTGGTTTGGGTGGTGGGGCAAGTAAAAGTGATGCCATTGTGCCCATTAATATATTAATATCTGTAATATCTTGTGGAAGCACAGTTATTAAGTTGCGTTTTGCATAACTTTTTGCGTTTTCAACTTGGTCACCCCTACTTGCGCCTTTAGGGAGAGGGATACAAATTGCCCGCTTGCCAAGGGCGGTAACTTCTGCTAAACTGTTGGCACCACCTCGCATTATAACAAGGTCCGCAAGCGCCATAAGGTCACCAATATCTTTAGTAAATGGCAAGTGAATGTATGAGGGCGTTCGCAACTCTTCACCACTGCCGCTAATGTGTATTATGTTGTATTGTGCGGTTAGTTTAGATATGTTTTTATCTACAAGTTCATTTATAAATTGCGCACCAAGGCTTCCGCCAAAAATTAATATATATGGTTTATTCTGTAGCATAGGATACTTATCTTGCGCTTTTATTGCACTGCCAGTTGTTATGCTTTCTCTTATTGGGGTGCCCAAACATTCACCACCAGTGGTTTCTGGAAATGAGGTTAAAGTGGCTGTTGAAAACATATTTATTAGCTTGTTTGCAACTCCCATTGAGTAGTCACTTTCGTGCGTTATAACGGGTATCCCTAATTTTTTGCCAGCAAAAGTTGTTGGCAGCGCAGCGTATCCGCCTTTACTAAATATAATATCGGCGTCAAGCATTTGCAGTATGTCTTTTGCTTCAGCTATGGCGCCTTTTAGCGCAAATGGAATTGCAAAGTTCGTCATCAAATGTGTACGATTTAATTTAACCACGCTTGTTTTGTAAAATGGCAGATTGTATTGTGGGATTAGTTTTGTTTCCATCCCGTCGCCACCAATGTATGCAATTTTATCGAAGTGTTTGTGTAATTCGGGCAAGAGTGCAATGTTTGGCATAATGTGCCCCGCAGTTCCACCTCCGCATAGTACTATTGTTGCCAAAACAAGCCTCCTTTTTACCTATATAAAGCATTTAAATATTTAAAATAAAAATATCATTACTAATTTCTATTTTCTACTTGAATTATATGCGGAATGGTGGTATCATATACTAGTAGAATATAATTTATATTACTACAATTAGGGAGGTTTTATATGTATTCTTTAAAAATGGACACCTTTGACAACAAAAAAATGAATGTCAGCGTGTGGGATGATGTTGCAGAACAAGTGGGCGTAGTGGTAATAAGCCACGGTATGTCAGAACATACTGCCAGATACGATGATTTTGCAAGATATTTAAACGCATATGGCTATGTTGTGTTAGCTGATGATCATAGGGGTCATAAATATAACAATGCGGGAGATAAGGGCGTTGTAATTGGAGACAGTTTCAATCAAACTATTAATGACATCAATACAGTAGTAGACTATGCTGCAGAAAAATATGCTACAGGCAATGTGATACTTTTTGGTCACAGTTACGGCAGCTTTTTAAGTCAACGATACATAGAATTATATAGCGACAAACTAACAAAATGCGTATTGTCTGGCACCGCGTTTAACAGCAAGGCGGTTGCAACACTTGGTCACATTGTGGCGTTATCGCAACAAATATTCAAAAAGCGCACAGATATAAGCCATTTTATTCATAATGTATTGTTTGGTTCATACAACAAACCATTTACTGAACAAGGGCAAAAGAATGCTTGGTTGTCACGCGATAAAGAGCAAGTTGCAAAGTACGAAGCAGACGAGTATTGTGGATATCCGCTAAGCATAGGCTTTTACGATAGTTTCTTTAAAGGAATGGCGGCAACGCACGGCGCAGATGTAGATAATGTGCGCAAAGGTATGCCAATTATGATTGCTGTTGGCGGCAATGACCCCGTTTCAAACAAGAGCAAAACTGCAACTATTCTTGCAAATATGTACAAAGTGCGCGGGATGCAAGAAGTTGAACTTAAAATTTATGAAGGTGCAAGGCACGAGATCTTAAATGAAACAAACAATAAAGAGGTGTATGAAGATATACTAAAATTCATACAAAAATAGTCTAACATAGGAGCGATATGAAGAATTTTATAAAATCACTCATAGTAATAATGCTTATTTTTTCTGTAGCTATGGTAGTTGTAGGTTGCAACGAAACAAGCACGTATCAAGGTGAAATAACAATAGAGATTTCATCAGCAGAAGATTTGCAAAACATATCTACGCAGTTGGGTGCTGATTACAGTGAGGCAACATTTAAGTTAACGGCGGATATTGATTTATCTGATATCAACTGGCAGCCAATAGGAGACAGTATAACAAATTCATTTACTGGCACATTTGACGGCAACGGATATACAATTTCTAACCTAACAATAGGCGACACAACAACTAGCACAGAAGGTGTTGACGATTTAGAAACAGTATATACAGCTACTGAAACAAGTTATATTGGTTTGTTCGGATACAGTAATGGTGCAACATTTAGCGATGTTACATTGACTTATGAATATAGATTTTCAACATTATTCGACAATACATATGTGGGTGGAATAGTTGGATATGCTTATGGAGACAACAGTTACACAGATATTGATGTAAGCGGAAGCGTTGATGCGATATATGCTATGAACAAAGTTTATAGTAGCACAACGGGTAATCCTACCTACACTAATGACGGATATATATATATTGGTGGCGTAGTTGGATATGGGGTTGGTGTAACAACAATAAACACCGTAACAACCTCACTAAAGTGTGACATTTTATCTAATGATTTAAAGGATATAGCAGATACAAACATCAACACTGGTGACAATAAGACCTTTGATAGATATTCACGATTTGACACAGCTATGAGCGGTGCTGTTGCTGGATACATAAGAAACATAAATATAAGTGATTCTTGCACAGAAACACGCAACACAATTGCAAATGTAACTGCTTATTATACGCTTAATGCAGAAATTGAGATATCTCACACTGGTGCGGTTATCGGTTCAATCCACAACGGAGACATAACAAATGTAACAGTACAAGAGGGTTCAGTAACTACGCTTGATGCAGCAGTTAGAACTTATGCTGGTGGTATTGCGGGTGTTATGGCAAACTCAACCCTAATAACAGCCACAAGTGATATGGATAGTATAACAGTAATCCATTCTGAATCGGGCACAACACTTAGTTCAAGTGCTACATCATTTGTTGCGGGTGGCGCGGTTGGATATATGTCAAACAACAGCCTTGTTAAAAATACAACAATTGCAACAGACTTATATTCTGGCGTTGATGCAATCAAATACGGCGGCGGATTGGTTGGATATATGAGGGATTCTACACTAACAGATTCTTCAGTTACGGGCACAACTTACATTGTTGGCTCAAGGACAACGGTGGATTTCTACACATATGCAGTAAACAGCGCTTATACTTATCACATAGGTGGAGCGGTTGGTTTACTATATGGAATGTCTGATGCAAGCCAAGCCGATAATAGCGCAGATTTAAGCGGATTAACAGTTGACTTCACCGCATATCAAGGCATAGTTGCTAGTGTTGAAACCCGCGCAGAAGTTGTTGAGGGTGACCCAGACGAAAACGGCGATGCAACATATACTAACTATTATTACGATCCTATTGTAGACAACGCAACTTGCACCTATAATCCAGACGTTGTAATATCATATGGATTAGATATCCCAGCAGCATTGGTTCCTGACAATAAAATAGGCACAGCTGTTGCAACCACATTAGAATAATTTAAAAACAAAATACAGTCGGCACGACTATTGGAGAAACAAATATAAATGAAAATCAAACTTAGAGACGAAATTAAAGAATATGAAAACGGCAGTACTCCTGCTGAAATAGCCCGCAGTATAAGTGAGGGATTAATGAGAGCATCACTTGTTGCAAAAGTAGATGACACAGTTGTTGGTATGCACACACCAATAACCGCAGATGCAACGGTAGAATTTTTAACATTTGACACAGAAGAAGGCAAAAAAGCATATAGGCATTCTGCAGCACATATATTGGCACAAGCGGTAAAACATCTTTATCCAGACGTAAAAGTTGCAATTGGCCCAGCTGTTCAACAAGGGTTCTATTATGATTTTGACTTTAAGACACCACTTAACAAAGAGGGTCTTGAGGCTATAGAAAAAGAGATGAAGAGTATAATTAAAGCCAACTATCCTATAATCAGAAAAGAGGTTACTAGGGCAGAAGCGTTAGAATTTTTCGCATCACAAGAAGAAGTTTATAAGGTTGAGCTAATCAACGATTTAGCAGAAGACGCAATTATAACAATGTACACACAAGGCGATTTCACCGACCTATGTGCGGGGCCTCACGTGTCATCAACTGGCATAATAAAGGCATACAAGTTGACAAGTATAACTGGCGCATATTGGAGAGGTTCCGAAAAGAACAAAATGCTAACCCGTATTTACGGCACAGCATTTGATAAAAAAGCTAACTTAGATGAATATATAGCACAATTAGAAGAGGCAAAACTTCGTGACCACAACAAACTTGGACGCGAACTTGGTTACTTTATGACAGATGAAAACATCGGTCAAGGCTTGCCACTACTAATGCCAAAAGGTGCAAAATTGTATCAACTATTGACAAGATTTGTTGAAGATACAGAAGAAAAGAGGGGTTATTTACTCACAAAAACACCATTTATGGCAAAGCGCGAGTTGTATCAAATTTCTGGCCATTGGGATCATTATCTTGACGGAATGTTCGTTTTGGGTGACCCATATGGCGAAGGCGAGGTGTTTGCACTAAGACCAATGACTTGCCCCTTCCAATACACAATTTACAATAATGGATTGAAGTCATATCGCGATCTTCCAAAGAGATATGGCGAGACAAGTACACTTTTCCGCAACGAGTCAAGCGGTGAAATGCACGGACTAATAAGGGTAAGGCAGTTTACAATTAGTGAGGGGCACTTGGTGTGCGCGCCATCACAACTTGAACAAGAGTTTAAAGGTTGCCTAGAACTTGCACGTTATTTCTTGGGTTGTTTGGGTCTTGATGAAGATGTGAGCTACAGATTCTCACGTTGGGATCCTAACAATAAAGAAAAATATATCGATAGCCCTAAAGAGTGGGATCACGCAGAAAGCGAGATGAAACGCATATTAGATGACTTAAATGTTGATTATAAAGAGGGTATCGGCGAGGCAGCTTTCTATGGCCCAAAACTAGATATTCAAATCAAAAATGTTTATGGCAAAGAAGATACTATGATAACTATCCAAATAGATATGTTTTTAGCAGAAAACTTTGATATGTCATATATAGATGAAAATGGTGAGAAAAAGCGTCCATACATCATACACAGAACATCCCTTGGTTGCTACGAGCGCACTATGGCTCTATTAATAGAAAAATACAAAGGCGCTATGCCCGCTTGGATTGCACCAGAGCAAGTTAGAGTAATAAGCCTAACTGACCGCACTATTCCAGACGCACTAGAAGCAGAATCCGCATTAAAATTAGCAGGTTTCCGCGCTACATCAGATACAAGAAATGAGAAAGTTGGTTACAAAATTCGCGAAGCACAACTTGACAAAATTCCTTATATGATTGTTATTGGCGATAAGGATAAAGAAGCAGGCGTTGTTTCTGTTAGGGCAAGAAAAGACGGCTTGACAAGCACAATGACGCTTAGTGACTTTATGGCAAAACTTAAAAAAGAAGTTGAAGATATGGTGCACTAACAATGTGCAATGTTTCGCAAATGCGACACATAATTGTCACAAAACAAGAATACAATATATGTAAATACTTAATCAATAAAGATTAAAGGAGAATAAAATATGTGTATAATATACGGTATAGTAACTTATAATAAACTAGTGCAATTGCGTGCAAAGGTAGATAATGGCTGGGCACAAATTGATGTACAACTTAACAAAAGGTTTGACCTTATTCCAAATTTGGTAGAAACAGTACAAGGCTACGCTAAGCACGAACAAACCACTATTACAGATGTTACAAAAGCACGTGCATCAGTTGGCGGGGCAAAAACTCCAGAAGATGCAATGGCTGCAAATAACGAACTAAGTGGTGCAATTAGCAGACTATTAGTTGTTGCAGAAAAATATCCAGATTTAAAAGCAAACGTAAACTTTATGGATTTACAGCAACAGCTTAAAGTTCTTGAAGACAAGATTGCAATGTCAAGGCAGTTCTTTAATGACACTGTTATGAATTATAATCAAAAAACCGAGATGTTCCCGTCAAACATTGTGGCAAAGCTGTTTAAATTTAAGGCTCGCCCATACTTTGATGTTGAAGAGGGTGTAAGGGTAGCACCAAAAGTTAGTTTCAATTAATTAAAGGCAAAGGGCATGGCGTAGTTCGTGCCTTTTTTGCAGTTTGACCACTAGGAGATGTAATGAAAAAAAGAATATCACTCATCTTAATAATAGCTATAGTTATGATGAGCATTTGTTGCTTAACCGCGTGTTATGATTATGACACCAGTAGTATTTATTTAGAAGATGTAATTATAAACACAACTGTAAATGAAGATGGTAGTATAACTGTGCAAGAAACTTGGGCAGTTGATGTTGTGGATACAAACACCTATCGCAACGTATACAAGAGCATAGGTTTGTACTACGATAACTTCAGTTCAACAAGTGAATTAATAGTTAATAATGTGTTGTATTTAAATGAAAATCTATATTTAGATTATGATGACAGTGTTGGCAATATTGATAGAGATGGGATCCCAAACAATACAGAATACGTATACTATACTTATCAAAGTAGTAGCAGCACCGATGTTGAGTTAGGTGTAATTATGCCATATTTAGATGTTGGCACACACACCTTTGTTTTTAGTTACACAATAACTGACGCAGTTGGTGAATATAGTGACGTGGCGGAGCTATATTACAAGATGTTTTCAGAAGAATTTACTCTCGCAATTGCTTCATTTACCGCAACAATAACGCTTCCAGAATTGTCTTATAATGATGATGCGTATATGGCATATCTTCATTGCACCACAAGCGATAGCTATTTGACAATTGAAGATAATGTTATCACAGCAACTGCAACAGAAATTGAAAGTGGTACACAAATTGAAATTAGGGCATTGCTTGATAGTGATGTTATCAGTGGTGAACTATATATTGATTCTGCAGAAAAACAAAATATAATTGATGAAGAGCAAGGTTGGGCGGACGATTATGCCAGTGAAATCCGCTCATATTACTTTAAAGTAGCTATAGATTGCGTGCTAGCCGCGCTTATTATTGCGGGTGCTATTTTTGTGGTAATTTATGGTAAGATTAAAAGTGCAAGGATAAAGGGCAATTATCCTGAATATTACAGAGAAGTTCCCGAAGGTTGGACGGTTGCGCAAGCCGCCCACGTGTTCTATTATTACAAAGGCGGGGCGGAAACTGATGACATACAAAGCAAATTGATGTCTGCAACAATACTAGAACTTGCGCGCAGAGAGTATATAAAGCTTGAACAGCAAAGTGGCAAAGATGACTGTGTTATTAATGTATTAACTGGATTTAGTGCTGTTAAACTTGCGGAGCTCAGTTTAGAGGAGAAGGAACTCTACGACTTATTGCTAAAAGTGCAAGGCGCGTATCCAAACGGATTTACAATGGATGAGTTTGAAAAATTCGGCAAGAAAAATGTTGAAATGGTTGCCTCAGCAATGAAAGAATATATGACAAAGTCAAAAAGAAAATATGGCACTGCAAAACTAGTAGACAATAAAAATCGCAAGTATGCAAAAATAATAGACACATATTCAACTGTAAGTTTTGGTGTGATAGGTTTATTTATAATAGGCGTGTTGTTTGGCATAGCAGGTGGCATTGGCGGTGGTTTGATAACCGTTGGTGGCGCAATAATTGGCGGAATAATAGCAAAGATAGGCAGAATCAAGAGGACAAGGCTCACAGAAGAGGGTGAAAGACTACTAGCTAAGTTTGTTGGACTTGAAAAGTATATGAAAGAGTTTTCAAACCTAAAAGACTACGATGTGCCCAAACTAATATTGTGGGAAGAGTATTTAGTTTACGCCACAATGATGGGTATTAGCAAAGAAGTTATAGATGATTTGAAGCTAGTTTATGTAGACTTTGCAGAGCCAACTGGTGATATGCGTTATGTTGGATATCATAGAAACACATTCTTATTTACCTATATGATGCTATCTATGGGTAGGTTTGGCGCACGCAGATTTGACCTAGGCAGAGGCTTTGCCCGAGGCTTTGGCAATATGCACAACCACGCACGCGGACACATGGGCGGTGGTATGGGCGGACACGGTGGAGGCGGACGCGGACCA
>JAWXUT010000037.1:0-13965 GCA_044426075.1 Bacillota bacterium | reverse complement strand
CCATTAGGCCTGCATATTGCTTTTTACCACCAACACCACCAGCTGCTGGATATCCACCAGCGATAACTTTACCAAAAATGGTCAAGTCTGGCTCAATGCCGAAGTAACCTTGTGCACCACCTAAACCTAGGCGGAAACCAGTAACAACTTCGTCAAAAATGAACAATGCGCCATATTTATGTGCAAGTTCTAGTGCTTTTTTGTTGTAGTCAGCTGAAATTGGGCGTGTACCGCTCTCTGGTCCAACTGGTTCTACGATAACAGCTGCTGTGCCGCCACGTAATTTGTTGATTTTTAGCATTCTTTCTAGCATAACAAGGTCATTTGGTCTAACTTCGCTTGTGTAGCTGTACATTTTTCCGGGGATACCGTGTGATTCTAATAGCGCTCTGCTACCTGGAATTTTTAATCCATAAACCATTTGGTCGCTCCAACCGTGGTATGCGCCACCAACTTTGATAATTCTTTTGTGTCCAGTTGCAATACGTGCAATTCTTAGTGAAGCCATAACTGCTTCTGTACCGCTACCTAACATACGGAACATTTCAACTGCTGGCATATGTTTGTTGATTTCTTTTGCAAGAAGCATTTCTGATTCGTGTAGCAAACCAGTTACAGGTCCGCATGAGTCAAGAAGTTTTTTAACCTCTTCTCTTATTAAAGGATAGTTGCTGCCTAGAATTGTTGGTCCACCAGCTTGTAAAAAGTCGATGTACTTGTTGCCGTCAACGTCTTCCATATAAGCGCCTTCAGCTTTTGCCATAGCGATTGGGAAGGGGTAGTTAAATGCTAAGTTGTGTTGTACTCCACCAGGGATATAGTTCTTTGCTTCTGTTGCGATTGCTTTAGATTTTGCACATTTTGTTTCAAAATGCTCTAAAACTTTTGCAAGTTCAGCTTCGCTAAGTTCCCAAATTGGCTCTTTTGTAAGAGCGTCAAGTGCTGAGTAGATCTCTTTGGGATCTTGCCATTTTGTGATGCCATATTCTTGTTTTGACATAGTTCGTTCCTCCATTAGGACATATATTTTTTTTACTAAATTAATGTGCAGTCACTACTGCTTTCTAAGATGACGACGACGATTTATAATAAATTATAAAAGTGGTAGTGTATGAATCTGCGGCGTCGGTGTCGTCTTCTATCGTATAGTTATTTGTCAACACTCTTATAGTGTATACTATATCATTGCTATCATCTCCTACTGGCCATGAATCAACTACAACAACTTTGTTGTCGCTATTTGTATAAGTGATTAACAAATCACTTCTCGAAATTTGATATGTAATACCATCTCTTACATAGGTTGCTGTTATAATCTTAGAACTTCCGTCATAAATCAATCCCGCTGTTCCGTTAAATGATATTTTTTCTGTTATAGTAGCTGCTGCAATCGTCAAATTACCTTGTGAAATAACCCTATCTATATAATAGTAATCATTTTGGTTATCGCCGTCAACAAAACTATAATATATAGTATACGAGCCAACATCTTCGCCATAGTCACGATATAGGTAAAGCGTAATTACGTCATCACCAACAAGCCCGTCTGCGGTGTATGTAAAGGTAGGATCAGCCTCATTATAAACTTTATCAACGTTATCAATAACAATATCAATAATTTTCTTAGTTATTGTCATATAATAGTTGTCGCTTGCAATTTCTCCACCTAAGAAATACTCATTTTCTTCCGTTACAACTTTCATACTATAAATGCCAGGTGTGCTTGGTCTTACATCTGTCCACATATCATCAACTAAATAATAAATTGTGTAGCTTGGAATTTCAAAATAACTCTCTTTAGCTGTTATTGTAATTGATGGGGTTGAAACCGTGCCATAGAATGATGTTGTATTTGTAAATGACATATAATTTTCAATAGTCACTTTGCGATATGTGCGAACATATTCACCATCTTCCATAGTAACAGACAATGAGGTGTCACTAATCAAAGTAAATGTTAATCTTTGGTCGTAGTATTCGCTTGAACTAAAACTTGTGTCAAAGTAATCGTATAGGTAATTTGTGGTTACATAACCCGTCATTGTAACATAGTCATAAGACTCATCATCATAAACACGTTTAATTAAACCACCCGTTAAATCAAGCTCTTGCCCGTTTACATAAGCCATTGTTGTTGGCAAAGAGATAATACTTATTGATTCAATAGCACGCACGGTAATATAAATTGCAATGTTTACTGTTGCACCACCATAACTAATTGTAGATGTTTGTGCACCCGTAACCGTCCAGTATCTATCATAATTTAAATAATCTGCTTGAAGTGGGATTTCAGCGCTTGTGCCATCGGTGTATGTTACATCTATAACAAGTCCCGTAGTTACAATTGCAGCGCCAGAAGTTACAACCAACTGATCATTATAGTTTATTAATGAATTGCTTTGCGTTGCGTCAAAACTAATAGAAGCAACCGCTTTATCTGTTACATAAATAGGTACGCTTATGCTTGCAACACCACTGTTACCTACATAAGTAATTTTAAATGCTAGTTCTGTAGTTGAACCGTCTGTCATTTCGTCTGCAGTTGGGATATCTGGGAACACCAAATTCCATTGTGCTGTGTTTGCAAAAGAACTAACTTCTTCTTTATCTCCGTCATTATAAGATAGTATCACAACAAGATTGCTGTAATCAAAATCTTCACCCGCATTATAAGTTGTTGTTACGCCTCTGCCCTCTTTTATTTCAATAGCAGTAACTTGTCTTCCAGTAATTGTAATATAGAAGTATGATGTCAACACACCTTTATATTCAAATTGTATTGCAATATAACCCGTTTTGCCAAGTATTGAAGTATATAAACTTACTTCATTATCGCTAAAATACACTGTTTTTGCCTCAGTATCACCACTATATTCAATTATAAATGAATAATTTTCGAAATCTGCAGTAGCTGCAGCTTCATTGAGGTAGTTTGTATCACCTTCATAGTTTACAATTACGCTAGTAACAATCGTATCTTCGCATTTTAATTCAAATGACTTATCGCTATATCCGTCGTATGTAATTACAGCGGTGTAAATGCAATCTTTTTGCATTGTTTCGGTCTCATTAGCGGCAATTTCGCCATCTACTATACGATAAAGCTTAATCAAACTAGCTTGCAAATCAACTGTAACAGATGTATTGTTGTTGTATTTAACCACATATTCTGCACCCGCAAAGTTGATGTTACTTGTTGTTGAACCTTCTGCATAAATATATTTAACTGGTGCTGTAAATGATGCAGAAACAATAACCAATTCATTTACAGTTATATAAACTGATGCTGTTACACCCTCCACTTCATATTTAATTTCTTGCTCAATAGTGTCTACCACACCAACATTTTCATCAGTAACCGTTATTGCTGTGCTTTGGCTAATTGATGCTAGATCACTTGCGCTCAAGTTTTCCCATTGGTCGATGTCATCATAATCAAAAAGATATGTGCCGTTATCATACAAAATATTGTATCTAACTAAATCTACATTTATTTTATCGCCCTCGTAATATGTGGCATTTTCTACACCTTCATAGTTGGCAAGTAAAAGTTTTTTAGCACTCTTATCCACAACAGTTACAGACATTTCTGTGCCAGAACCCATATTTCCGTACAACAACCTCAAGGTGTAAAGCCCCGCTGTGTCGTAAGAAGAATTTTTATAATCTGTGTAAGAAACTGTGCCACTGCTATCGGTTGTCTTTAGCGTGATTGCAAATGAATTATCATCTAAACCAACATCTTCAACAACACTGCCATCGGTGTAAACTAGCGTAGCAACGCCAGTTGACCAATCGATTGTGTCACCAACTATAACAGCTGTAATGTCTGAAGTTGCAAGGTCTGCCTCGCCCTCAAATTCAAATCCCATTGTTTTTGGATATGTTGTAATGTTAACTTCTGAAACTGTAGGCGTAACAACTTCAATTGTAAATGTAGTAGTGAATTCACCCAAGTATGTAACCGTTACAACTGCAGCGGGAAGTGCAATTGCCAAGTTTCTGTCAAAAGAAAAATCGCTCGCATTACTCTCTGTATATGTAATTGTTGATGTTGTTTTGTTATTGTAATTTAAAGTGATAACTAAACCATTAGGATCAAATCCATCAGTTTCATCATTATCTTCACTAAGCACAAAATATGAAGTTATAGTTGGCTTAGTTGCAACTGTTACACTTGTTAAATCACGTGCATAAACAGTTAGTTCAATAGGGGTTGTAAAGCCGGAATATGTAACATAAACGGTGTATGTGCCCGCGGTTGTTTCTGTTTCAGAATAACCAGTAATACGGTCGGCAGAAACCGAACTTATAATAATACTGCTTGTTTGATAATGAACTTCTAAAGAAATGCCAGATGTGTCTAGTGACTCGCCTTCTACTACAGAAAACTTATCTGGTTGTGTGTAAAGTGAAATTGATTGTATGCTACTTGCAACAACATTTACGGTTACGCTTGTGCTAGCACCGCCATAAGAAATAGTAACTTTTTGTTCGCCCAAAGTGTTGGCATCAATTGAACCAACCATATCTTCAGTTATCGCAATAACTTCGCTAGTGCCGTCATTGTAATATGCCATAATTGAAGCGCCGGTTAAATTTAGCGTATCGTTTTGATAAACCTCATAGGAATTTAAACTCTCAATATCAATCGAAATTATCGTTAAATCATCATCGCTAGTAAGCGAGAATGTACAAGCAGTAAATGCCAGAATAATAACCGATAAAATCGCTATAAGTATAAGCAGTCTTTTCTTCATGCATAGCTCCTAAATCTAAAAGTGTGCGCATTAACATATAATACTCTTATATTATAAACTATTAAAAAGACAATTGCAATACTTTATTGAAAATTTTATACAAAAATGCTCATACAATTTTCACATTTTCACCACATTGCACCGCAAAATGCTATATTGTATCAATGTTGACAAAGTATGCGCATTATATTGTGATTTTTTAAATTTATACTATTCTTTTACTTAAAGGTGGATACTTTCATTCTGTTTTATTTAACACACCAAAAACGGCGAAGCACAAGTCTCCACCGCTAAATACTTTAGTTTATTGCAAATCATACTTTAATTTTTGTTATTTCTTACAATGGCATTTGCCCATTTCTTAAACAGAACAGCTCTTTCGTTGTTGATTTTGAAGCCAACAGCAATTATCATTTGCAAACTATAGTGGTTGTTGTATACTTTTTTTATCATTTGCAGTTATTAAGTATTTCTTAACAACTTGATTTGCATCTAATTCATTATAAATCTTTAATCACTAAAGATAAAGATAAAAAGGCCTGTATCGAAAACTATTTCTTTACAAACCCTTTGTGTGTTTATCAAATATTCTGCAATCTACTATTTTTTTGCAAGAATGATTTTTTCTTTTTCTTTGTTTTCTGCTAAAACTGCATCATATGCTGCTGCATCAAGTGGCAATGAAACCTTTTTGTTGCCGGTATATGATGATAAGTATATTCCATTAATAATAGATAACGCGTTTATGCCCTCTCTACCATCTGCAATCATTTCGCCTTTGCCCTCAAGCGCTCTTGTAAATATGCGCAATACATTTGCTTGTTGGCCACCCAAGATGATTTCTTTTAGCTTTTGCACAACGCCATATGAATATTTATGAACTTTAAAGGATGTATTACCATAACCTCTTTTTGTAGTTGCATTAACTTCTGTTTCGGTTTTGTTAAACTCAATAAAGGTCATTTTCTTTTTGCCAATGGTGATTTTACCCTTGTCGCCAGCAATTTCTAAATTATTTGTACCCTTTATTTCGTGTCCGTTTGCTGTGAATACGCATTTGTATCCGCCATCATACTCCATAACTGCAACAACATCATTTTCAACTGTAATGTCGCGGCATCTTGTTTCTGCATATGCTGTTATCGCATTTGGCATACCTATCAACCATTGCAATACATCTAGTTGATGCACACATTGGTTTATTAGCAATCCGCCACCTTCGCCCCACCAGCTTGCGCGCCAACCGCCCATACTGTAATAGTATTGTGAACGATACCAGTCGGTGATTGTAAGGGTTACACGCTTGATATTACCAAGCCTACCACTTTCAATTATCTCTTTTGCCTTAGCATACATTCTGTTTGTGCGTTGATTAAACATTATGCCATACTTAACATCTTTGTGTTGGTCTGCAACCGCAATGCCCTCTTTTGCCATACTAATAGCTACAGATTGTGGCTTCTCGCTGATAACATTAACACCGTGCTCAATAGCATAACACACCAATGGGATATGGTCATAGTGCGGTGTTGCAACTATAACTGCATCTAGCTTTTCATTTGCGAAAAGTTCTTGGTGGGTACCATAAGTGTGCACTTTGGGATGCTTTTCTTTAAACTTTGTCAACTTAACTGCATCTAAATCACATACCGCAATTAAATTTGCCCCCGCAACTTTTCCGCTTACTATGTTGCGCGCGTGCACGCCTCCCATACGTCCGATTCCGATAACTGCAAAATTTTTCATTGTAAATCTCCATTTATTGTTTTATTGATTCTCTTAATGCCAAGGCAACCCCGACATTGTTTGTTGTAATGTTGTATACATCTAGTGGAATTAATCGCTCAAGCAGCAACTTTTCATCACAAATGTAAACTGATAAGTTTAGCCCAATACTATTTGCCATTTCAATTAGCTCTGTGCTTGCATATCTGTAAGGAATATTGATACCTTTTAAACACGGATTATTGAAAGTATCCAAATAATCTTTAATAGCTTTTAAATTTGAAACACTTGGTGTGCCTAGAGTTGGATAGAATTGTGTATTGACAAAAATTTCACCAACATCAATATTGTTTATATCTTGCGCTGACAATTTCCCGCTGAACTTTATGTACTGTTCTACGTTCATTTTTTTAGCAAGCGCCACTATATCTTTTGCTATATTTTTGCATTTTAAATCCAAATTTACCATTTTATTGGTAGTTTTGCAAAAACCAAAAACATATTCTAAACTTATAAATTTTTGTGGAATTATAGGTGGCAAGTTGTGCGCGATACACAATTTACCCCACATTTTCCACACATTTACCTCAATTGCCTCAACTTTATAGTTTGAAATTGTGCGAAAATATTTATAGCTATTTCTCCCTGTATCAAGGGCTCCTCCGTGCGCTGTTATCATAAATTACCCCTTTGTATCTGGTTTTCGTTTTGACAATGCTTTTTTGTATTCTATGTGCGCATCTGTTGTATGGAACTGCCTCATTGTATGCAACGATTTAATTTTATTGGCATTCCACATTGATTCTTTGCAATACTTTATGCCCTTTGCTTTTAAAGTTGGAAGATGTTTTTTGAGCCTTTTTGTAAACTCTCTGTAACTTTTATCGCCATTTACGCTCCACGCAACTTCCGCAAGCGCTTGCATACGAGGATATAATTGATAATCTAATCTATCTTGGCTATAAATCCATTCTGACCAAATTGCACCTTCAACGCCCAACATACTGCTATCGCTAACGCCATAATCGCCCGCATCAAAATCATATGTCTTTTTCAATCCGTGCATAGCATATGGCATATCAAAATAGAACGATTGGTGCTTGCTCATAATAACTTTGCCACCTTTTGAGATGAACTTTGTTACGTTTTTATCCTCTTTTAGCACCCAATATTGCGCTACAACTGAATTATCTAAAGATTCCGCCTTTAGTATTTCATTCCAACCAATAAGCTCGCGCCCTTTTGTGTTTAAATGAAGTGCTATTTTGTTGTTGAAGAATCCTTGCAACTCTTCTTCATTTTTTAAGTTGTAGTTTTCCATTACCTTTTGACATAATGGGCAAGCCTTCCACTCTTTTTTAGGAGCTTCATCACCGCCAATATGAAAATATGGTGCGGGGAACAATTCACACAACTCGTCTATGATATCATAAATCATAGTATATGTACTTTCTTTGCCAACACAAGCTATTAAATCAAAGTGACTATGCTCGTCTT
Organism: Bacillota bacterium; assembly: GCA_044426075.1. GTDB lineage: Bacteria > Bacillota > Clostridia > Christensenellales > DTU072 > JAWXUT01. Next base: position 5,983 of record JAWXUT010000037.1, on the reverse strand, counting down.
TTGCCATGTGGCTTATAGGTGTTTCAATGAGTTTGCCACTGCAAGATAACTCTGGATAGGCTGCTATTGCCGAACCAAAATGCGCAGGCATATCAATTTCTGGCACTATCATAATGCCCAATTCGCTAGCAAACGCCACTATATCTTTAATCTCATCTTGGGTGTAAAATCCGTCGTGAGCAGTCCAATCAATATCCTTACCCTTTAACCAACTTACATTTTGGGTACCACGCCTATGGCTTCCCGTTTCGGTAAGTTTGGGATACTTATTTATAGCTATTCGCCAACCTTCATTATCTGTTAAATGCCAGTGGAGCACATTTAATTTGTACTCTGACATTGTTGTTAACAATCTTTTTACTGCATCTGCACCAAAAAACCACCTAGCTTCATCTAGCATAAGTCCGCGCCATTTATATCTTGGAGCATCTTCTATTTCAACATAGTGCAAAGCAAGCTGTTCCGCTTCATTTATAACCGCAAGGTTGCATAATTGCTTTAGTGTTTGCACGGCATATAGCCCACCATTATAGGTAGACGCGTAAATGCGCAATCCTTCTTCGGAAGCTTTTATGCGATACCCTTCCATAGATAAATGTGCATCAAACAAGAATGAGATATCCGCCTTACTCTTAACAACATCTTGCAAGGTATATTTGCAAATATCTTCTACAATATTCACTAACATTTGCTTGCAGTGCATTAACTCTTCATCGGCATAAATTTGGGTGCGATCACTTATAATAAAATCGCCATATCCCTCAATATACTTGCTTGGTTTTGGTATTAATTGTAACATCAGTCTCTCCTACCCAACAATACTATTTTCTCTCTGAAAGTGGCACATATTCTTGTCTATCTGCAACTGCAACATAAGCGGGTCTGATAATTTTGCCATTATTGCTCAACTCTTCTATGCGGTGTGCTGCCCAACCAGGCATTCTGCTTATAGCAAAAATTGGTGTGTATAGTTCTGGAGGCAAGCCCAACATATGATATACAAATCCACTGTAAAAGTCGATATTTGCACTAACGCCTTTGAATATTTTGCGTTTTTCTGCAATTGCCTTTGGAGCTAGTTCTTCTATTTTTTTGTATAGATTGTATTCTTCTTGCATTCCCTTTTCTTCCGCAAGAATTTTTACAAATGATTTAAGGATATTTGCCCTTGGGTCAGAAGCAGAGTAAACCGCGTGGCCCATACCATATATAAGTCCAGATTTATCAAATGCTTCCTTATTTAATAACTTCATTAAATAGTCGTAAACATCTTCATCGCTGTATGACTTCAAGTTGGCTTTCATATCATCCATCATCTTCATAACCTTGATATTTGCGCCGCCGTGCCTTGGACCTTTAAGTGAACCCAATGATGCTGCAATAACGCTATATGTATCTGTCAATGAACTGCTAACAACGTGTGTTGTAAATGTACTGTTGTTTCCGCCACCGTGCTCTGCGTGCAAAACTAGGCACATATCTAACAAGCGTGCTTCTAGTGCAGAAAATTTACTATCTGGGCGCAACAAGCGTAAAATGTTTTCTGCTGTGCTCATTTTAGGGTCTGGTTTATGGATAATCAAACTGCCGTCATCGTGATAGTGCATATAAACTTGATATGCATAAACCGATAATAGAGGCATTGATGATATCAACTTTAAACATTGTGTCAATACGTTAGGAATACTTACGTCATCTGCGTTATCATCGTATGCATACAACGTCAAAACACTGCGTTGCAACACATTCATCATATCAATACTAGGTCTTTTCATTATAACATCGCGAACAAAGTTTAATGGCAAACTGCGGAACTCACCTAAAATATCGTTGAATTCTCCTAGTTCTGTGGATGTTGGCATTTTTCCGAACAATAGTAGATATGTAACTTCTTCAAATCCAAATCTGTTTTCTTTTACAAAGCCCTCTACTATGTCATTTATAGATGTACCTCTATAATACAATTCGCCGTCCATTGGTTGAGAAACCCCGTTTTCATCCACTTTAGATGAAAGGATTTCACTAATTTCTGTAAGCCCAGCCACAACGCCTTTGCCGTTTTCATCTCTTAAACCGCGCTTTACGTCGTGAACCTCATAATACTTTGGGTCAATAATAGTACTTTGCTTGCTCGCCTCTGCTAGTTTTGCAATCTTCTCTTCTGTCTTTTCTGTTACTTTAATAAAGTCTAACATACTACCTCCGTTATTTTATTGCCACAATTAATCGTGACCTTGTTTTCTTTTTTTAATTTTTGTTACTATTACAACTATCAATGCGATAATTATAACTGCGCCCGCACCAATTGCTATATACAATAATGTATAGTTTGGTGTAGCTACTATTCCGAATGCAACGCAATCTTCCATATCAAAGTAAATATTATTAGAAGAAATGTATACATTTTCTGCATATTTTACACTGCCGTCAGCCATTATAAGCACAATAGTTATATTACTTGCATTACTAATTTCTTCTGGAATTGCAATGCTTGCAGTACAATTGTCCACTAATGTTGCGGAACTTCCAGCTGATAATAAACCAAATGAATATAAATTCTGCAATGATGTAGAACTATAGTTTGTATCTACTTTAATGCTATCATAAGCTGCACTATATGCTGCAAAGTTTGCATCTAATTCGCTGAATATTTCTGCAACTGCAACGCTATTATCTTCATCAAAACTGCCATACAACACAAAGCTTGTGCTATCGCTTGCAATTTGCGCTTGATTTAATGTGAATTGTGATGACTTATATGTAATGCTATAGTTGGCGGCCTCTGCACCATAAGGTGTAACTGTGTAAGTGCCAATTTCTGTTGCAAAGTCAATTGTAGGTTTAACAACAAGTACCGCTGCGCTATCGCTACCCACAAAGCCCTCATAAACATATGTTGCAACTGGGGTTTCTGCTGTAGTGGAAACTAAATCTTCGGCATAAACAACAAGTTTTGCGGCGTCAATTTCAAAGTCGAGTGTGGCATTTACAAGCACATAGCTGTTATTTGTAATTGAAACAGTTGCTGTGTACTCGCCAATATTAAGCACTGTTGCAGAATAGGTTAGTGCGTCTCCAACTGTGTCGCCCTCACGAATGTTCTTAATTGTATAAGAAATTGGTGTTTGTGTGGTGCCCGTATATGTAAGATCATCATAACTGAATTCAACTTCAAGTTCGCGAGCAATAAGTGTTACATAAACTTCAACATCAACACTGCTGTAGTTTGCACTATTTGGAACAAATATAGCTGAATATGTGCCACTTGCAAGCATAAGTTGGCTATCGTCTACCCAAGATAATGTACCGCTAACGGTGGTGTTGCTGCCTAAATAAGTAGCACTTGCTGTTGCAGTTGGTGTAACTGTTGCAAGCTCATATGCATATTCAATTTCAATATCCTTAACATTTACTGCTGAAGGTGTTGCCGCAGTAACCGTCAATTTAGATGACTGCAAGCTAACGCTATAATTGCTGTTTGTGGTTGTGATTGTAGCCCTATAAACATAGAACCCAACATCCTCACCCGTTGTGCGGCTGAATATTACAGTAAATGGCTCTGCATCACCGTCAACCAAATTATCAACAGAATATGTAACATCTGGATCAGTTTCGCCATAAACTTTAGTCATATAATCCATAACCAAAGTAACTTTGCGAGTTGTTATTGTATATGAACCCTCAGTTATACTTATATCATAATTACTATTGTCAGCTATCAATGTTGATTGCGCTGTAATTGTATATGAACCAACGCTATCACCCGCCGCCCTACTCAAAGTGATAATCAAATCAACATCATTGCTAAGGCTATCAACTGCAGTAGTGTAGGTGAACTCTGTTATCTCTGTATCGCCATAACTCACACTAAATGAATCAATCGTTACGCTAACTTCAAGCTGAACCACTGTTAATGTAATATCTATATTAACATCACTTGTAATGCTGTAGCCAGCACTTGTTGCATCATTTGCGCAAACAATACTGTATGTGCCCACGTCAAGTTTTGTAACATCAGTAAACGCTTCCATATCCTCATTATAATAGGTAATAGAAGGAGCAACAAAATCAGTGGGTTCTTCGCCGTCTTCAAAACCTTCAAATATAAATTCTAATGATAAGTCAGAACCATATGATATTTTGTATGTGGTTTGCTCTGTTGTAATAACTAAAGACTGATATGCCACAGTAATTGTATAACTTGCATATCCACTATTATAGTTAGTTGACTCTGGCATAATTGCATTTATAACTATATCACCCGCGCCAATTAATGAAAGATATGTTGTATCCTCAACAATTGCGCCGTATCCGCTGTAAACTTCAAAATAGATGCTTGCGCCCGTTGTATCATCATTGTTACTTGCTGTTACAAATTCACTTAAATCAAATGCATCATCGCCGAAAGTATATTTGCCAGTCACCTCAAATGTGATTTCTGGTTGAGTTGCCTTAGTAATTTCAAAGTAACACGCATTAATGTTGTTTTCTGCATCTATTGTGCTAGATAAACAGTAGTTTGTGCTCAATGATGCTATAACCATATATTCACCAGTGTTTATAAACTCATAAACTTCTTCATATTCTGCAGTTTCTGCGTTATATAGATAATATGTAAGTGATAAATCGCCATTGCTTTCAACTAATACTGTTTTTCCGCTTATATCTGTGTAGCTTGCTGATAACACTTGAGTTGCACCATTGTAATCTGCTTGATTGCTAGTAAATGTAACATCAACTTCTTTTGCTGTTATCTCATATGTATATGCAATTTTAAAATCCACTATGTAGTAATCGCTACTATTGTATGAATCAGTAATAAATTGTGGGTCATATGTAATCAACACATCATATACGCCAACACTTGTTGTATCTGTTGATGTTGCATCGGTTGAATGGATATATATATATTCCTTTATTGGGAAATCTGAAGATACTGCACTGTATCCATATGCCAATCCATAGTTGTATATAATGCCACTCTTGCCGTCATACACTTTTGTAAGCTCACTTGCTGAAATCTCAAAAACAATTTTTTTCTTTGTGATTTCTGCACTATTTGTTGTAAATGATAATGATGTAGCAGATAACACATAGTTTCCGCTAGCTGTTCCACTTAAAAACACATAGTTTCCGCTAGCTGTTCCACTTAAAACTAGGTTGATTGTAGCCTTTAATCCCGTTGAAATTTTTGTTTCATCAAATGTTAATGTTGCGCTAATTACAATATCATCGCCACTTACAATATTTTCTGGATATGAAAGCATCTGTGTTGCAACCGCCGCCGTGCTGTTATCAAACTCTTTAACTAAATTTACCATACCTTCTGTTACGGTTAATTGTATTGGAGTGATTGTATAACTTGTGGTTGCATAGCCACACTTAACGCCGTTTGTGTCACTAATGGTGATTGTAATTATATAATCGCCCACATTTATCAACCTACCGCTAGAAGTTGCGCTACAACTATAGCCTTTAAGTAACTTATAGTCATCTGAATCTGAATCTGAATAAGAATAAGATTGCTCGGTGCCGTCATATTGTTCGCTTACCCCATTTGTATCTATATTTGTATCTATTTCTTTTGTCAATGTATAATATGTATTTACGCCAACAGCCCATTTGAACACTGCTGTTGCTGTATTTGTGCTATCGGTGTATGTATTTGTGGTTGATATTGCAGTTTCAGAACCATCATATATACCCGCAAAATAATTTCCAGATGTAATTGGAACAGCAATGCTGATACTTTGACCCTCATAGTAAGTGCCTAATTCTTCGCTATCACTACTGCCATACGTTGCAACATTTACTGTTTGTACAAATCTTACATATATGTTTTTACCAGCAGTTACAATACTTGCTAGTTCGCTTGCTAGAACATCGTTGTTATCATCAATAACTGTTTCATCAAGCAAACGATATTCTGCGCTAAATCCAGATCCTGCTGAAGCGCTAAATTCAAAGTCATCTCCGTCATCAC
>JAWXUT010000036.1:0-14184 GCA_044426075.1 Bacillota bacterium | reverse complement strand
GGCAATATTCCAAATATTTAACCATTACAACCACTGCTGTTACGGGCACAACTTGCGTAATTTATTATGAAACTTATGGTGGAACGTATATAAATTGCGTGATTACAACAACCCTATCCACAATTACAGCACCCGCCGACCCCGAAAAAGAGGGATACACATTTATGGGTTGGTACACAGATGAAACATTTGAAACCGAGTATGAATTTGGCTCAAAATTGTCTGGATATGCTATTAGAATTTACGCGTTATTTGAGTAAAATTTGTCTTAATTAATCTACAATGTTGTGCTATTGCGATATTGTTTTGGGGTTATGTTTGTAAATGACAAAAACACTCTGTTAAATGTTCGCAAAGAGTCAAATCCGCACTCTGATGCAATATTTGTGATGTTTAAAGCGCTGTTTTTTAATAGTCTTTTGGCGCAAGAAATTCTAAAACTGTTTACAACGTGCAAAAAATTGTTGTTAAAGTATTTTTTAAACTGGGCAGATATATAGTTATATGAGTATCCTAACTCTTGCGATAGCGAAGTTAAGGTTATGTTTTGTTTGTAATTTTGTGAAATATATATTACAATGTGCTTCAAAATTTCAGTATGCGCATTGGTTTGCGCACAAAACTCTCGGTTGTTTATATATTGTATTATAACATCATATAAGGCGCTTTTTATATAGAAAGGATGATTAGTTTGCAATTTTTCTATAACTTCTTTGGTGTTTTTAATGGTGAATATGGGGTTTGTCGCGCTCAAAAGGGCGTATTTTTCATAAAAATCTGATATGTATTGGTTAGAAAAAATACAGAGATAGGTTAAACTGTGTTCTGTTGTTTTGTATGCGTGAATGTTTAAGGGGTTTATAAGCAAAACTTCGCCACTTTGCAAATTGTATTTTTGCGATTCAATTTCCACTTCAATGCTGCCTTCTAGGCAAAAAAGTAGTTCAAAACTGTTGTGTAAGTGCAGCGGAAAAGATAAACTCACATCATTTTGATGATAAATATAGTTTTCACCCTTAGAGTGTTGTTGTTCATAATCCATAATTCACCTCAATATAGTAACTTTTGTCTATAATTATATAACTTCCGCCTTGTATTGTCAATCAAATGTATTATAATTAAAGTATAAATATTAAGGAGTAACTACTATGAAAAAAGTTATTTATGAAGGCGTAACCTCTACCAATCCATTGGCATACAAGTTTTATGACAGCGAAAGGGTTGTTCAAGGCAAAAAAATGAAAGATTATTTGAAGTTTGCAATGTCTTATTGGCACACAATGTGTGGCGACGGCAAAGATATGTTTGGCGATGGCACTGTTGATAAAAGCTATGGCGCAAGCAATCCAATTGACATTTACAAGGCAAAAGTTCAAAAGGCATTTGAATATATGGAGTGCTTGGGGGTAGAATATTTCTGCTTCCACGATAGAGATATTGCACCAGAAGGCGCAACTTTGCAAGAAAGCAACGCAAATTTAGATATCATTGCGGAAATAATTAAAAAAGAAATGGCGCGCACCGGCATCAAATGTTTGTGGGGCACAGCCAACTGTTTTTCTAATCCTAGATATGCGTTTGGTGCGGGCACAAGCCCAAATCCAGATGTATTTGCATATGCTGCGGCTCAAATCAAAAAGGCATTGGAGCTTACAGTTGCCTTTGGCGGCACGGGCTATGTATTTTGGGGTGGAAGAGAGGGCTACGACACTCTTTTAAACACAAACACAGAGCTAGAGTTGGATAATATGGCGCGTCTTATGAAAATGGCGGTGGCATATGGCAGAAAAATAGGCTTCACTGGTGATTTTTACATTGAACCAAAGCCAAAAGAACCAACAAAACATCAATATGATTTTGACGTATGCACAGTTATTGCATTCTTGCAAAAATATGGTTTAGATAAGGATTTCAAACTTAATATTGAAGCAAATCACGCAACACTAGCGGGTCACACATTTTCACACGAGTTAAATATGGCGCGCATTAACAACTTCTTCGGAAGCATTGATGCAAACCAAGGCGATATGCTTTTGGGTTGGGATACAGACCAATTTCCAACAAACATATATGACACAGCGTTATGTATGTATGAAGTTATAAAAGCTGGTGGATTTACAAATGGTGGACTTAACTTCGACGCAAAAACGCGCAGAGGTAGCACTGATGAAGAGGATATCATTCTTGCATACATTGCTGGTATGGATACATTTGCACTAGGTCTTTTGGTTGCAGATAAGCTAATTAATGAGGGTGTTATTGACGGTTTTGTGGATAACAGATACAGCGCATATCAAAATAGCGAGATTGGCAAGGCGATTGTGTCGGGCGCAACGCTTGAGGATATGGAGAGTTACATTTTTGCTAACGGCGAAGTTGCAACCAACAAGAGTTCTAAGCAAGAGTGGTTGGAATCAGTTGTAAATCAAGCTATAATGACGGTTAAAATTTAGGGGGCAAAAGTGAAGTTTCTATTGGGAATAGATATAGGCACGTCGGGCACAAAGGCGGTTTTATTCGATGAAAAGTTGAATATTATTGATATGCACGACGAAACTTATCCACTTTACACTATAAAAGAAAAACACATTGAGCAGCAGCCAAGTGACTGGTTTAGCGCAACAACAAAGTGTATTAAAAACCTAGTTGATAAAAACGATGTGGGCGATAAAATTGTGGGCGTTGGTGTTGGTGGGCAGATGCACGGGCTTGTGCTTCTTGATGAGAACAACGAGGTTTTGCGTCCATCAATAATTTGGTGCGACCAAAGAACCGAGCGCGAGTGTGAAGAAATTACTAGCGTAATTGGTGCGGAAAAGTTGATAGAAATTACAGCTAATCCCGCACTAACCGGCTTTACTTTGTCCAAAATATTATGGGTTAAGAACAACGAACCAGAAATTTACAGCAAAATAGCACATATAATGTTGCCTAAAGATTATATCAACTTTAAATTGACTGGCAAATACAGCACAGATGTGTCAGACGCAAGCGGAATGCAGTTGTTGGATATAAAAAACCGATGTTTCAGTAAAGAAATTTTGTCCGCCTTTGACATAAAAGAGGAGTGGCTGCCTAAACTATACGAAAGTGAAGAGGTTATCGGCACAGTAACTGATGCTATGGCAACAGCAACGGGGCTAACTTCAAAGTGTGTGCTAATTGCGGGCGCGGGTGATCAAGCTGCTAGCGCTATTGGCAATGGCATTGTAAAAGAGGGCATTGTGAGCGACAATTTAGGTTCAAGCGGAGTTGTTTTTGCGCACACCGACAAGCCATTAATTGATAGTTTGGGTCGTGTACACACATTTTGTCACGCTGTTAAAGGCAAGTGGCACATAATGGGTGTAACGCAAGGTTTTGGCGTTAGCATTAAGTGGTTTAGGGATAATTTTGCGCAAGATAAGAGCTATAAAGAGCTGGACGCAGAAGCTATAAAACTTATGGATAAAGCAAGCAAGCTTATTTTCTTGCCATACTTAATGGGCGAGCGCACACCGCACCTAGACCCAAATGCAAAAGGCGTTTTCTTTGGATTAGATACAACTGACAACATTAACACAATGTATAAAAGCGTGTTAGAAGGCGTGGTTTTCAGTCAAAGGGATTGTATGAGTGTTATGGAAGAAATGGGAGTTAAGGCTACCGAAGTTCGTGTTTCGGGTGGCACTGCGCGCAGTTTAATAGTGAGAGAGATGTTGGCCAACAACTTTAAAAGTGATGTAACAATGTCGGACTCTCAAGAATCTGGTTGCAAGGGTGTTGCAATTCTTGCGGGTGTTGGCGCAAATTTATTTGATAGCGTAGAAGAGGCGTGCGAGGAGTTTGTTGTGTTTAGCAATGTAACCAAGTGCACCAATTCAAACGCATATGATAGTAAATATAACACTTATAAAAAATTGTATAATAACTTAAAAGAGCTATTCTAATATTTGCAAAATCAAACAAAAAGGCTGTAAAGAAAAATAATCTTTACAGCCTTTAATTATGTATAATGCTATTTTGACTTAAGTGTTTAAGCTTTGTTTAAATTGTTTGCCTTATCAGCCTTGTTTGCTGGAATAAAGAACATTATTGCAAGACCAACAACAAATAGTGATGCAAGGCAAGCAACAGCTATTCTGTTACTCAATATAACACCAGTAGCGTCATTGCCCAAGTAGCCCATTGAAATGGTTGTAATTAGAGCAAATAGTGCGCTTCCGATAAAGTTACTGCTCTTGTTAAAGATGTCATACAATCCAAAGAATTGACTCATTTTTTCTGGTGGAGCTAATTTACAGAAGTAACTACGTGACAATGCTTGTATTCCACCTTGGAAGATACCAATACCAAATGCTAGTAAGAAGAAGTCAAAAAGGTTGTTCATAAATATGCCATAAACAACGAATGCTAGATAGCCAAAAACAGATAGAATAATAAGTTTTTTAGGGCTAACCTTTTGGCTCAAGTTACCAAACAAGATGCTGCAACCGCAAGCTATAACTTGTGTGCACATTAACGCAACAATCAAGTAAACGTTTAGCATTGAGTTATCAATTCCGCTACCGTTATTGCTGAAGATATCTTTTGCATATGTAGCTGACAATGCTATAATTGTATTAACACCATTTATGTAGAAGAAGAAAGCTAATAAGAACAAGAAAGCTGCTTTGTATTTTTTAACTTCTCTAAATGTTTCACCAAGCTTTTTAAATGCATTACGAATTTGATTAGGAACTGGGTCAACACCAGTTTTTTGTTCAAACTTTTTGATAAGTGGGCGTGAGAAACACAACCACCAAGTACCAGAAATACACAAACAAGCTGTAATTGCAAGCCTTATTGCGGCATAACTACCTGCTTCAGTGAAACCGTAGTTTATAACAGAATCAGTTGGTGTCATAAAGAAATAGTAAATTGCCAAGCAGATTGAAAATGGAATAAGACTAAATATATATCCATATGCAAAGCCTTTTGAACTAACAATATCTGACCTTTCTTCTGTTGTAACGTCACCCAACATACTGTCGTAGAAAAGCAAGCTTCCACCAAGACCAATTAGAATTAAAAAGATACTAATTGCAAATGGAACAAAGAAGCCCCAAGCAAATAATCCGCTATCAAATGAAGCCAAACTTGCAAAGTTTGCTATAAGTGAGAAGTAACAACCGCCTACACCCATATATACAAAGAATTTGAATAGTGATTTTTTGCGACCCTTGTTATCCGCAATTGAACCTAAAATTGGGCCCAATAAAGCAACGATAACACCAGTTGATGCGTTGAAAATTGACATTGTTTGCGTTTGATTTGTTGCAAAATATGTGCCATAAGCTAATTCGCCAATAGAAACACCTATTAAAATAAAGAACATATATATTGCAGAATTGCCTGCGTCATATAATGCCCAAGTTTTTTCGATATCAGTTAGTGGTGTTTTAGGTTTGCGATTTTTGATTTTACTAATCCAACTATCGCCTTCTTGAGGCCCAGTTGACATATCGTTGAAATCTGACATTTTATCTCTCCCGTGAGTTTTGTTTTACTAAACAAGTGTAACACAAATGTTGCAACTTGTAAACATTTTTTCGTAAACTTCTTGTAAATTATTTTTTTTGTTACAAATTTGCGTATTATTGTAGCAGAATATCAGTTATTCCCTTTATATATAGTATCATATTTATACAGAAAAATAGATTCAAAAACAGAATGGAATAAAATTTTAAAAACATTAATTAAAACGCTTGCAAAAAAATTTAATTTAGTATAACATATACACACAACCGAGGGAGCGACTATTGTTAAGACGTTTCAAAAAAACTTTTTTAAAAAAGTTGAGTGAAAATCGTTGACAAAAATCGCAAAGTGGGTTATTATATAGCAGTCGCTTTAAATGAGGTCACAGTGATCGGGGTGTAGCGCAGTTTGGTAGCGCACTTGGTTTGGGACCAAGGGGTCGGGAGTTCGAATCTCTTCACCCCGACCATAAGTATAAAACTTATGGGCCTTTAGCTCAGTTGGTTAGAGCGGTCGGCTCATAACCGATTGGTCCGCGGTTCAAGTCCGTGAAGGCCCACCAATATACAAAAAACTATTGTTTAAGCGACAATTTACGGTCCGGTAGCTCAGATGGTTAGAGCGCTAGCCTGTCACGCTAGAGGTCGAGGGTTCGAGACCCTTCCGGATCGCCACAATTGCCTTGGTAGCTCAGTCGGTAGAGCAGGGGACTGAAAATCCCCGTGTCGGTGGTTCGATTCCGCCCCAAGGCACCAAAAACACACAAAGCATTCAAGCTGGCTTGGCTCAACGGTAGAGCAGCTGATTTGTAATCAGCAGGTTGTTGGTTCGATTCCAATAGCCAGCTCCATATGGAAGGGTTCCCGAGTGGCCAAAGGGAGCAGACTGTAAATCTGTTGTCAGTGACTTCGATGGTTCGAATCCATCTCCTTCCACCAAAAAATTCCTACACGCATCAGCGGGTAGGAATTTTTCATTTTTCACTAAAAAATTTTAGAAGGGCAATTATGTATTTTGTATATTTATTACTATGTCGAGATAACACTCTATACTGCGGATACACAAATGATGTTGATGCTAGGCTAAAGGTACATAACGCGGGCAAGGGTGCAAAGTACACAAAAGCGCGTTTACCAGTTGTGCTTATGTATAGCGAGCAATGTGAAAGCAAGAGTGATGCCTTAAAACGAGAGTGTGCAATAAAAAAACTATCACGCACGCAAAAACTTGCACTTATTGATACTGTTGTTAAAAGTTGACAAAGTTTGTTTAGTAATGCAAAGTTCGGGTTCTTAAAAATCCGATTAAGGGTTCCTAAAATGCAATATGTTGCAAAAATGCTATAAAATTATAATTCAAATACAAACTGCACTAAAATGTGCGGTTTTTTTATAGAGTTTATTCTGCATATAAAATATGTTGTTTTATATGATAATTTCAAAATAACAACTAAAAAATATTGACTTAATTATGTATTTATAATATAATTATATATATAATGTGGGAGTGTGCAATTGGGCGGGCTTCCGTAAATTTAAACTTAGAGGTAAATATGAAGAAATTAATCATCTCAGTACTTGCAGTAATTATGCTATTTTCTGGTGTAGTAGCGCTAACCGCGTGCAACAGCAGTGACGAAACTTACATTGTTTCAATTGTAGGCGTATTAGATGAAGATGTAGAGCTATCTGTTGGCGATGCATATGATGCAACAAATTTTGTACTAACAGCAACATTGTCAGACGAGTCAGAAGTTATTATAACAAGCACAGCTGCATACACATATGACAGAAGCGGGCTAGACCTTGATAATAGCGATTGCTATGCAACAGCTGGAGAGCAAACAATGGTAATCACATATCTAACATATGAAGTAAAAATTACTTTCACTGTAGCAGAGTAAGAGGATAAAATGTTAATTTCAAAATTAGTTGGCGCCCGCACAAAAGAAAATCCAGCGGATGCCGTAATAAAGAGCCACGCATTAATGATGCGCGCAGGTTTTATAAAGAACGTTGCAAACGGAATATGGACACTAGCTATGCCCGCAAAATTGGTTGCTTTAAAGATTGAAGCAATTATTAGGCAAGAAATGAACAAAATTGAGGGTCAAGAGTGCACATTTCCTATAGTAATGCCACGCGAGTTGTGGGAAGAGTCTGGCAGATATGAGTCAATTGGCGAAGAGATGGTTAGGTTCCACGACCGTTCTAATCGTGATTTGGTGTTAGGAATGACGCACGAAGAGGCGGCTGTTCATTTTTCACGTGATAACGTAAAAAGCTATCAACAATTACCTTATATGATTTATCAAATACAAACCAAGTTCCGTGATGAAGCGCGAGCAAGGGGTGGTCTTATCCGTGTAAGAGAATTTACAATGAAAGACGCATATAGTTTTCACATATCACAAGAGGATTTAGAAGAATATTACGCACGTGCATATGAGTCATACAACACAATATTCAAACGCATTGGTTTAAAGAATTTTGTGGCAGTAAAAAGCGATTCTGGTATGATGGGCGGAAGCATAAGTCACGAATATATGTTGCTAACTGAAGTTGGAGAAGACACCTTGGTGCTTTGTCCAAAATGCGGATACAAGGCAAATATGGAAGTTGGCGACAGCATAATAAGCAACCAACGCGACGAAGTTAGCGAGCCACTTACAGAGGTTTTTACAGCAGATGCAAAAGATATAGAGTCTGTTGGCAAATATCTTAAAGTAGATGAGGTTAAAACTATAAAAGCAGTAAGCTTTAATGTTAAAGGCGAAGAAACGCTTGTTATGTGTTTTGTTCGTGGCGACCTTGAAGTAAACGAAGCTAAGGTTAAAAAGGTTATTCAAAAGGATATTGTTCCTAGCAATTTAAAAGACAGCACAGAGCTAGTTGTGGGCAACATTGGCCCCGTAGGATTACAGCTTAAAAACGCCATTATCATATATGATAAATCAATAAAAGACACCAATAATATGGTTGTTGGCGCAAACAAGGCAGAATATCATTATGCGGGTGTAGATGTTTTACGCGATATGGATATTAAAGAATACTTTGATATTTCTAAAGTAAAAGCGGGAGATTCGTGTGTTCATTGCGGTGCTCCATTACAAATCAGCAACGGCATAGAAATTGGAAACATATTCCAACTAGGCACAAAATACACCAAAGCTATGGGTATGACTGTGCTTAACAAAGACGGCAAGGCTGTTAATCCAATTATGGGTTGTTATGGAATTGGTGTTGGTCGCGCGATTGCATCAGTTGCAGAAGAATATGCAGATGACAAGGGCTTAATTTGGCCAATGGCAATTGCACCTTGGCACGTTTATTTGTGTCCATTGCGATATAACGATGCAGCGGTAAAAGAACAAACCGATGCAATGTATAAAAAGCTACTTGATATGGGCGCAGAAGTTATATTAGATGACAGAAACGTTAGCCCAGGTTTCAAATTTAGCGATTGCGATTTGATGGGAATTCCATTGCGCGTGGTAATAAGCCCAAGGTCGCTTGCAAATAATGAATGCGAAGTTCAGATGAGAGACGGTTCTTATAAAGAGAACTTGAACCTTGATTCTGCACATAACATCATTATGGATATGATCAATAAGGCGAAATAGGTGATTTAAGTGAGAAAAGTAAGTGGGAAATTATTAGTAACAATCATCTTATTACTGTCAATTGTAATGTGTTTGATAGGTTGTAGCGATGGTAGCACCGGTGGGGACACAACAGACCCTTCCGTTACGGTTACTGATGATTTTTACACTGACGGATACAACAAAGGTAGCGTTACTACAGAAAATATCTATACCGATTTAATGGGAAGTTTGGCAAACACCATTGATATTATAGGCGATGATGTTAGCAGTAGCAGCCCTACAGCAAGTGCCACAGCAACTATAAACATTGATTTAAATGGTGAAGCTTATGTTGCACAATTCAAATTAAACATAAATTTAGAAAATCAAGAAAAGGTGCAATATACCTTAGAACTTTATAGCGGAAGCAGTGTTGTATTTGCACTATATTCATATATGGATTCAGATACAATTACCAACTATGTTCAACTTGGTGACAGTAAATTCTGTTGGGAAGACAAGTATGTAGATTCCGATATTGTGTTTCCTTTAACATTTGATACAAGCACGTTAGACGGATATGCAACGCTAATGTCTAGCATTATAATGATGGATACAAGCAGTGTTAAATATGAATATAAGTCTATAGGCACAAGAATGGAAAGGCACTATTACTTCAGCCTAGATATGAACACAACTATAAATAAATTGATAAGTTTGTCATCTTTCTTAACCGCAGACGAGCTAGCTATGTATGACTTATTGCTTATAAATTTATTGGGCGTTGATTTTGAAGATATTGAATCTGGCAATGTGCCCGACACAAAACTAAGTATAGAGTTTACAACTTCAGACGGATATAATAGTAGTTTGGGTTGGGGCGTAATAAGCCAACTTAAAATGGAATTAGACGTTGCGGCTACAGATGAAGAAGACACTATGTTTAATGGTGAAGCTTATTCTGCAAGTTTTGATGTTGCGTCATTAGTTATTAGTGCTGAAACCATTTCTAACTACAAAAAACAAAGTGCGCTAACCGGTTATGTTGACTTGTTGGCTGCCGAGTTTAGTTACAATGCTACGTTAATATATGAGAATTCAGATGCCGAATACGCACTTACTGGATACCTAAAAACTAACTTTGATGAAAATTTAGAAGATCAGTTCTATCTTAAAGTAGCCGACCCAGAAACGGATGAGATACTTACAACAATTTTAATTTCAAATGGTGAACTCAGTTTTTCTACAATGCTTGATGGCGTTATGGAAGAAGTAGCGTTTGACTTCGATTTTGTTGCATTTATGTCTAGCGTTGAATCACTTATCAATTCAAGCAACAACTACGAATTCAGTGCTATGAACAGCCTAATATATGTATTAGCATCATTAAATACCAATTCAAGTGGAAATATCACATATACATTTATGGAGGATTATTTTGACAAGTTGTTTGGATTATCAACATTGGAGACTGCCCAGATGATAGGCGATTGTTCAAGTGAAGATATTATAGCGTTATGCGATGCACAAGGTATCGACCTAGAAGGCTTGTTAAAAATGGGATTTAGTGTTTCAGTAGATAACACAGATGTCTATTTAACAGTAAAAGAAATATCATAATATCAACTAGTTTGATATTAAATCATTAAGAGTAGGAGATTATATGGAAAAGAAAAATTGGAAAAAAGAGGTATTTACCATACCAAACTTTTTTACATTATTGCGCTTTATTGCAATTCCATTTTTTGCATATTACACGCTGAATACAAGCACATACACGTTAGTTTCAGCTACATATCCAAATGGATTCCCAGTAATAGGATTCATAATAATGGCATCATCTGCATTTACAGATGTGTTTGACGGTTGGATTGCTAGAAAATTCAATCAAACTAGCACGCTTGGCATGATGATGGATCCAATTGCAGATAAACTAATGCACATTACAGCTTTAATTTGTTTGACAATTGTAGGACTAATACACTGGGCATTTGTTGCACTTATAGTGTTAAAAGAGGTGTTAATGCTAGTTGGTTCTTTCTATTTGGTTGCAAAAAAGAAAGTTATACAAGCAAACATATTCGGCAAAATTGCAGCAGTTATAATTTCAGTTGGCGTGTTTATGTGTTATTTTCACGATTTCTGGGCGCTTAAAGTGTTCTACCTTGATTGGATAGTTATGGGATTAGGCGTTATTGCAACATATGTTGCATTTGTGCAGTATCTTAAAAAGATGATTGCAGCACTAAAAGAAATTGAATCAGGCGCAACAACAAAAGACGAAGTAAAAATTTATTTGAGAGATAAATAAGAGGAAGACTACTATGGCATTAGACAAGATTTTTAACCCACACGACTTTGAAGACAGCATTTACAAAAATTGGGAAGAGAGCGGATATTTTACACCCGAAGTTGACCCAAATAAAAAGCCCTTTACAATAGTTATCCCACCACCAAACATAACGGGACAACTACATATGGGGCACGCGTTAAACAACACATTGCAAGATATAATAATAAGGCACAAAAGAATGCAAGGATACAGCACCCTATGGTTGCCAGGTACCGACCACGCTTCAATTGCAACAGAAGTTAAGATTGTTGAGCAGATGCGTGCAGAGGGCATTAGTAAAGAAGATATCGGCAGAGAGGCTTTTTTAGAGAGAGCATTTTTGTGGAAAGATAAATACGGCGGCCGCATTGTGCAACAGCTAAGAAGGCTGGGCAGCAGTTGCGATTGGAGCCGTGAAGCGTTTACAATGGACAGCAAGTGCAGTAAAGCAGTTAAAGAAGTTTTTGTAAACCTATATGAAAAAGGTGCAATTTACAGAGGTAGCAGAATTACTAACTGGTGCCCTTGTTGCAAGACAGCACTAAGCGATGCTGAAGTTGAATATGAGAATAAGGATTCCTTTTTGTGGCATATTAGGTACCCATATGCTGATGGAAGTGGATATTTAGTTATTGCAACAACTCGACCAGAAACACTACTTGGCGATACAGCAGTTGCAGTTAATCCAGAGGATCCACAATACACAAACAAGGTAGGCGCTTTATTAAAGTTGCCACTAACTGATAGAGAGATTCCAATTATAGCTGATGACTATGTAGAAATCGGATTTGGTACAGGTGCAGTTAAAATAACTCCAGCCCACGACCCTAATGACTTTGAAGTAGGATTAAGGCATAAGCTTCACGTAATAAAAATTATGGATGACGCCGGTGTTATCAATGAAAACGGCGGAGCATATTGCGGATTAGATAGAGAAGAAGCCCGCAAGAAAGTTGTTGCAGACCTAGAAGCACAAGGTTTAATGGAAAAAATTGAGCCATATGCACACAATGTAGGCGTATGCTATAGATGTAAGAGCATTGTTGAGCCAATAGTAAGCAAACAATGGTATGTAAGTATGAGCGAGTTAGCTCAACCCGCAATTGCAGCAGTTAGAAACAAAGAAATTGCCTTTATTCCTGAGCGTTTTAGTAAAACATATTATAACTGGATGGAAAACATCAAAGATTGGTGCATAAGTAGGCAGCTTTGGTGGGGTCACAGAATTCCAGCGTGGTATTGCCAAGATTGTGGCGAGTTAATCGTTGCAAAAACAACACCAACAGCTTGTACAAAATGTGGTTCAGCTAATTTAAAACAAGATGAAGATGTATTGGATACTTGGTTTAGTAGTGCATTATGGCCATTTTCAACACTAGGATATCCAGACAATACAGAAGATTTGAAGTATTTCTATCCAACAAACGTGTTGGTTACAGCATATGACATTATTTTCTTCTGGGTAGCGCGTATGATATTCAGCGGATTGGAGCATATGGATGAAATCCCATTCCCAGAAGTTTTAATTCACGGAATAGTAAGGGATTCACAAGGCAGAAAAATGTCAAAATCTTTAGGAAACGGCATCGACCCATTGGTTCTAATCGACAAATTGGGTGCAGATACTATGCGTTTCAGCCTAACAACGGGCGTTGCACCGGGTTCAGATATAAGATTTTCTGAGGACAAAATGGAACCCTCACGCAACTTTATGAACAAGATTTGGAACGCTTCACGATTTGTACTTATGAATCTAGAAGGTGCAGAAGTTCCCGCAGAAATCGATATGACCGCTTTGACATCAGCCGATAAATGGATTCTTGCACGCTTAAACAGCACCGCTAAAGAGGTCAATGCCAACTTAGAAAAATATGAAATGGGTCTTGCAAACAGCAAACTATACGATTTTGTATGGAATGACTTCTGCGACTGGTACATTGAGTTGACTAAGTCCGCATTGTACAGTGAAAACGCTTCAGAAAAGGGCAACACACTAGCAGTACTTAAATATGTATTGAAGCAAATATTGAAATTAATGCATCCATTTACGCCATTTATTACAGAGAGAATCTGGCAAGAAATAGGCGATAGTGCTACAATTATGCTTGAAAAATATCCAGAATATAACGAAGAATTTAACTTTGGTGAAGATTTTGAGTCAATAAAAGATATTATCCGTGCTGTTAGAAACACCAAGGCAGAAATGGCAGTTGCACCAAGTAAAAAGGTGAAATTGATTGTAATGTCAGCAGAAAGCGCATTTATTGGAGCTAACGCAAGTTACATTGAGCGCCTTGCAAATGTAAGTGAAGTTTCATTTATCGTAGACAAAAAAGAATTGACTGGCAAAGTTACTAGCATAGTGCTTGACAACGCAGAGTTGTTTATTCCACTAGGTGAGCTTGTTGATATGGATAAAGAAATCGCACGTTTACAAAAGGAAAAAGACGGCATTCAAAAAGAAATCGATCGTGGAGAAAAGATGCTTGCAAACACTGGATTTGTTGCAAAGGCACCAGCTGCACTAATTGAAAAAGAGCACGAAAAACTTGCTCAAAACAAAGAGTTGCTAGCAAAAATTGCCGATCGCATCACTGAACTTTCAGAGTAATACAAAAGGGCTGTAAGGATTTATTCTTAACAGCCTTTTTAAAGTGTGCCGAGTATGACACATAGCTAATCGGTGAAAGTCCGAAGCGGGGGTTCTCACAACTAACCGCATAGCAACGCACAAGGTGCATATCGTGAGGTATGAGCTGAAGAAAGTGTG
>JAWXUT010000035.1:0-14244 GCA_044426075.1 Bacillota bacterium | reverse complement strand
TTCACGCATTAATCCTATGGATATTTCTGATGATTAACGAGAAAAAGTTGGGGCAATGTGCGATTAAAATATGTACAAAATTAAACACATATGATATAATTATTATATGGAACATATTTTAGAAAATGTAGAAGAAATTGCAAATAATATAGCTGAAATTTGTGCTAAATGTGGGCGCAATCCGCAAGAAATAGAGGTTATGGGAGCAAGTAAAATGAATCCCATAGAACCCATAATTTTTCTTAAAAACAACGGATACGTAACTACATTCGGTGAAAATCGCGTACAAGAGTTGTTGTCAAAATATGACTCCAACATTGTATGGGATATGATAGGTCAGCTTCAAACCAATAAAGTTAAGTATATTGTTGATAAGGTTAGAATTATTCAAAGCCTTGATAGACAACAACTTGCTATGGAAATTGATAAGCAAGCTAAAAAAATCAACAAGGTGCAAAAGGTTCTTATAGAAATAAACACCGGTGCGGAGTATGCAAAAGGCGGTTTGACATTTGAAGAGGTGTTGCCATTTGCGGAAACACTTGTAAATTATCCAAATATTAAACTTGTTGGCGTTATGGCGGTGGCTCCGATTTGCGCAAGTGAAGATGACTTACGTGCGCTATTTAATAAAGTTCACGATATTTTTGTAGAGATGCAAGGGCTTTATAGCGACATCACTGTGTTATCTATGGGCATGAGTGGTGACTACAAAATTGCAATCGAGTGCGGAAGCAATCTAATCAGAGTGGGCAGAACACTTTTTGGCGCGAGGGATTATAGCAAATAGATGACATTTATGAAAACGCTAACTTCGGGTGAAATTGGCAAAAAACAACATAAAAATACACCATACGATGACTTCATGGCAGAAAAACAGCTTGCCGTGGAGTCTTTTAATAATGTATCGATAACGGTGTTGTCGCCCACAACTTTTGCAGACATTGAAGCACTAATTGTAGAATTAAAGAAGTGCCATGGGCTAGTTATTGACCTAAAAAAAGCTAAAGTATCTGACCAGCAGCGTATGCTCGATTTTATGAGCGGGGCTGTTTTTGCACTAGATGGCAAACTTGAGCGCATTAAGGATAAAATTTTTCTTATGACGCCAAAAGGTGTAAAATTAAAGGCAAACATCTAAATATGGTGATTGCATTGACATTGATATCAATATATTATATAATGTATATATTATGAAAATAGGTAATTATAAACTTGAATTAAATAAAAAAATGTGCAAATTCTTCACAATAGAAATGTTTTTTGTGGGCTTGTATTTGGCATTTGACTTACTTACAAAACATTTTATCTACACTCCTCTTGCAAATGGAACAAAAGTGAGCGACGATTTCTTTCATATTGACGGGTTCATACGCTTTGTTTCGGTTGAAAATACTGGTTCATCTTTTGGTATGTTTTCGGGGAACAATACGCTACTTGCTGTAATTAGCATAGTTGCAATGGTTGCAATGCTTGCATTTATGTTGTTTTCGGAAAAGAATCGCAATATGTGGCTTCGGATAGCGCTTGTACTTATGGTTGCGGGTGGCATAGGAAACACCGTTGATAGGTTGGTTTTTGGCTATGTTCGTGACTTGGTTTATTTTGAATTGATTGACTTTGCAGTTTTCAATTTTGCAGATAGCGGGCTGGTTATAGGTTGTATATTGTTGATTATATATGTAGTATTTTATTATAAGCCAGATGACAATAAAGATAAAAAGAAAAAGGGTGGCAATAGTGAATACTGAAATTTTTGTAGTTGAAAATGATTGCGTTGGGCTTAGGCTTGACGCTTTTATATCCAATAAAAGTGATAATATCTCTAGAAGTAGGGCTAAAACTTGCATAGAAGAGGGCAAAGTTTCTGTAAATTCTAAAGAAATCAAAAAATCTAGTTATAGCGTTAGGTTGGGTGACGAAGTTTCTGTTCTTGCGGATGCTCCAGTTGAACTTACAGCCGAACCCGAAAATATTCCAATTGACATTGTGTATCAAGATAGTGATTTTGCTGTTATCAATAAGAGGCAAGGTATGGTAACGCATCCCGCATTGGGCAGCCCAAATGGCACGTTAGTAAATGCATTGTTGTATCACATAAAAGATTTATCAACTATTAATGGCGTTATTAGGCCGGGCATAGTGCATAGGCTAGATAAAGATACAAGCGGACTAATTGTTATTGCAAAAAATGACAAAGCACATCAATCTTTAAGTGAACAAATTGCAGAAAAATCTGCTAAAAGGCGATACATTGCACTTGTTGACGGCAATATAAGAGAAGATAGTGGTTCGATTGAAACAAATATTGATCGTAATCGTAATGATAGAAAAAAAATGGCGGTTGTAACTGTGGGTGGCAGATATGCGCGTACAGATTTTACGGTTGAGGCGCGCTATGGGCAATATACGCTGGTAAAATATCAACTATACACGGGTAGAACGCACCAAATAAGAGTACACTCAAAACATATTCCCCACTCAGTTGTGGGCGATAGTGCTTATGGTGGAAGCAATAAGTTTAAGTTAGACGGGCAATTGCTACACGCATATGAACTTGAATTATCACACCCAACCACTGGTGAACATATGGTTTTTAGCGCACCACTTCCAAGTCATTTTGTTATGGTGTTAGAAAAGCTTAAAAGCAGTTTGATTGTGGAATGATTGGCGATAAGTAGTGCAAAAATAGGTATTTTTTAAAAAATTTGCAAAATTATTCCCAAACACTTGCATAATTTTACAACATATGGTATTATAATATTACTGAATAAGTTGACTTGTTGAGAGTGGCCAAAAGCCACTCTCAATGTGTGTATAGGAGGTATTTTTATGTTAAACATAGTAGAAAGTATGGCGGCAACTAACATCAATCCAATTATAGAAAGTTTGGGATATGAAGTAGTTGAGGTTTCATTTAAACCCATTGAAAATATCGATACACTTACATTTTTTATCTATAAAAAGGGTGGAATTCAGTTGTCAGATTGCGAAACGGTTAGCGCGGCTATAGATGAAGCGTTAGAAAATCTTGATTTAACTGGAGACGCTCCATATTCATTGAATATTTCTTCACCTGGGTTAGATAGATTGATTGTATCTGATGACGACTATCGCCGTAATCTAGACGAAGAAGTGGAAGCATTTTTAATAAATCCACTTGTTAAAAAATCAAAAGTGGTAGGAAAACTTATTTCTTATTCACAAAATGAAGTAAAATTATCAACAAAAGGCAAAGAGGTTGTTTTGGAAAGAAGCAACATCAAAGTGCTAAGACCATACATAAAATTTTAATCGATAAATTGGAGGAATTCAAAAAATGAAGAACAAGGAATTTTTCTTAGCGTTGGACCAATTTGAATCTGAGGCTAAACTAGACAAACAGCTTTTACTTACATCACTTGAGGCAGGTCTTGCATCTGCATACAAAAAAGAAAGTGGAGAATGCAGAGCAATCACTGTTAGTTTAAATCCGGAAACAGCAACAATCAAGTTTTTCGCATATCAAGTAGTAGTTGACGGCGAACCACAAGAAGATTGGGAGTTGACACTAGAAGAAGCAAGAGAAATCAAGATAGATGCAAACATCGGCGACACAATCGGCGAAGATGTTACACCAAAATCACTTAGCAGAATTGCAGCTCAAACTGCAAAACAAGTTATTATGCAACGCATTAACGAAGCTAAACGTGAGCAAGCTCAATCAGAAATGACAGATAAAGAAGGCGAGCTAATGCAAGCTATTGTCAGAAGAGTTGATCCAAATACAATTTATTGTGAAATTTTGGGCACACAACTTGAGGGTGTAATTGGAGTATCTGACCAAGTTCGTGGAGAAATCTTAAATGTAAACGACAAGATTAAAGTTTATGTTAAAAAAGTACGTAACGGTTTAAAAGGTGCACAAGTTGTATGTAGCAGAAACAGCGCGGGTTATGTTCGCAAGATGTTCGAGCTAGAAGTTCCAGAATTGCGCAGTGGTCTTGTAAAAGTTCATGGCATAGTTCGTGAAGCTGGATATCGTACAAAAATGGCAGTTTATAGTGATGAACCAAACCTAGACGCAATCGGTTCTTGTATCGGTGCAAAAGGTTGCCGTGTAAACGCAATTGTTGCAGAACTTAATGGCGAAAAGGTAGATATTATTCCTTATAGTGAAGATCCAATGGAATTTATCGCAAGAGCATTGAGTCCAGCAAAGGTATTGATGGTTCAACTAAACGAGTTAGAAAATCACGCAAAAGTTGTTGTTCCAGATGATAAATTGTCACTTGCAATTGGTAAAGCGGGACAAAACGCAAGATTAGCTGCTAAACTAACTGGTTTCAGAATTGATGTAAAGCCATATTCAGCAATTATTGATGAGGCTGAAGCTGACCTAATCAATGGCGGAACTGAAGAAGTTGAAGTAGAAGTTGAAGAAATAACAGAGTAAAATGAAACAGACAAGAGAAGAACCTCTAAGAATGTGCGTTGCTTGTAGAGAAATGAAAGATAAAGATTCCCTTCATAAAATCATTAAAAGTAAAGAAGGCGAATTTATCTTAAATCCTACTGGCAGAGCGCAAGGAAGAGGGGCATATATATGCAAAAATGAAAGTTGTCTAAATATGGTATTAAAGAAAAAGTTGCTTAATAAAAGCTTTAAGCGCGAAGTTCCAATGGAGATATATGACACTATCGCAGAACTCATTAAATAAGATAAAGACTTACGTTGGTTTTGGAATAAAATCTGGCAAAGTTATATTCGGTACAGATAATATCTTGCTGAATAAAAAAATAAAAGTTGTGTTGTATGATCCTAGGTTAAGTCAAAATGCGCTAGATAAAATATCAAGACACGGTGCTGAATGGGGATATGAGATAATAGCGCTTGAAGATATACCGGCAGTTACACATAAAGAGAATTGCAAGGTTATCGGCTTGAAAAAAGGTGGATTGACTGATCAAGTTATTAAGATACTAGAAGATACCAATAACATATAAACAACGTAAGTAGTAAGGAGATTTAAGACAGAATGGGTGAACAAGCTAAGAAACAAGAAAATGTATTAGCAAATTTATCAAAAATTGCATCGTTTGAGGGGCAACACTTGAATGCTTTGGCGAGCAATTTTAACAAGCAGAAAGCAGCCATTGCTGAAGCTTTGTCATTGCTAGCGGGTAAAAGAGTAGCTATCAACAAAGATATTGATGATAAGTTGGTTAAAAAGAAAGAGAAAGAACTTCAAATGAAAGCGCAAGAGGAAGCTATTAAAAAAGAAATGGCAACCCCTATTGTTAATGAAGATGAGGCGCCTAAAAAAGTTGTTGAAGTTAAAGCTGAGCCCAAGGTTGAGGCTGTTGCAAAACCAGTTGTTGAAAAACAAACTGTTGCCGCAGTAGAAACCCCAGTTGTTGCAGAACAACCGGCAAAAACTGTATCTACAGATACAAAAAGTGCCGAAAAGCCAGTTACACCTACAGACGCAGCTGATAGATTACGCAAGCAAGCTCATCAAATCAATGAGTCAATATTTGGTTCTCCAAAAAAGAAATCAACAATTGAGAAGCCTGTTATAAAAATCTATATTCCACAAGAGCAACCAGTTAGACCAAAGCGCCCACCACGTGATGCCCAACAAGGCCCACAAGGTGCAAGACCTCCATATAATAGGAATGGTGCTGGTGCAATGGGTGGACGTCCACCATATGGTCAACAAGGTGGCGGATATAACTCAGACAGAAATCAAAATTCTGGTGGAGTATCACGCCCAGCTGGTGGTATGATGGGTGGTGGAATGCCAATGATGCCTTCACGTGGACCAGATAAAAACAAAAGAAATGATAGAACTCATGTACGTGCAAGCGGTGAAGATCATACTTTAAGCAAAAAATCCAAAATCAAAAAAGGATTTGAGGGTGGTTCACAAGCTATAGTTTATGATGAAATCAGTGGTGAAATCAAAAAGATTAGGTCAAGAAAGACCGCTACTAAAAAGCAATCTTTCATTATGCCACAACTAATAAATATAACTCACGCAGCGATAGATGAAGTTGTAACAATCAAAACATTGAGTGAGAAAATCGGTAAAACCGGTAGTGAGATCATTAAGACATTGTTCTTATTAGGAATCATTAAAACTATAAATGACAGAATCGATTTTGCAACAGCAGAGTTGGTTGCTGGTGAACTAGGGGTTACGCTTGAACTTCAACACCAAGAGAGCAGTGAAGAAAAAGTTATTGCTTCTCACGATGAAATTGAAGATACAGCAAACTTGGTTGCAAGACCACCAATTGTAACAGTTATGGGTCACGTTGACCACGGTAAGACATCAATTCTTGATAATTTCCGTAATGCAAATGTTGTAAGTGGCGAAGCTGGCGGAATTACGCAACATATCGGCGCATATTCAACTATGCTAGACGGACAAAAAATAACATTCCTAGACACCCCCGGACACGCGGCTTTTACAGCAATGCGTCAACGCGGAGCAACAGCAACAGATATAGCTATTATAGTTGTAGCTGCGGATGACGGAATTATGCCACAAACAATTGAAGCAATTGCTCACGCAAAAGCTGCAGAGGTTAGCATAATTGTTGCTATCAATAAAATGGACAGACCTGGTGCTGATCCAGACAGAGTATTAACTCAATTATCCGAATATGATTTGCTAGCAGAAGAGTGGGGCGGAACTGTTCCAGTAGTAAGAGTTTCTGCAAAAACTGGTATGGGTATGAATGATTTGCTTTCAACCATACTAATTACAGCAGAAGTTATGGAACTAAGGGCTAATCCAAACAGAGCAGCAAAAGGAACCATTGTTGAAGCGCGACTTGACAAAGGCAGAGGTCCAATGGCAACTGTTCTTGTACAAAACGGTACACTTAAGGTTGGCGATTATATTATTGCGGGCACAGTTACTGGTAAAGTTAGGGCTATGGTTGACGATAAAGGCAAAGCTGTTAAAAAGGCAGGCCCAAGTTCAGCAGTTTCAATACACGGTTTGCAAGAAGTTCCAAATGCGGGCGATCAATTGATGGTTGTTAGCGATGATAAACTTATGAAACAAGTATTGTCTGAGAGAATTAATCGTGAAAAAGCAAATATCTCTGGCGTAACAAATGTAAATCTTGATGACGTATTTAGCAGTATTGCTGGTGGCAAGATGAAAAATCTTAACATCATTATTAAGGCAGACGTACAAGGTTCAGTACAAGCGTTAAAAGAGTCACTTGTTAAGTTGAGCAATGAAGAAGTTAATGTTCGTGTAGTTCACGGCGTTGCTGGCGCTATCAACGAATCAGACGTAACTCTAGCTGATACAACAAAGGCTATTATTATAGGATTTAACGTAAGACCAGACGCAAAAGCTCGTGCTATTGCAGATAAAAATAATATTGATATCCGCATTTATAGAGTTATTTATGACGCTATCGATGACGTAACCAAGGCAATTAAGGGTCTACTTGCACCAAAATTCCGCGAACAATATCTTGGAAAAGCCGAAGTACGCGCAATATACAAGATTTCAAGTATTGGAACAATTGCGGGTGTTATGGTTAAAGACGGAAAAATCGTTAGAAATGCTAAAGTTAGAGTACTTAGGGACAACATTGTTATCAAAGAGACTTCAATTTCATCCTTAAAGAGGATGAAAGACGACGCTAAAGAAGTTAACACTGGTTATGAGTGTGGTATTGGTCTTGACGATTTCAATGACATCAAAGAAGGCGATATCATCGAGAGCTTCAGCATAGTACAAGAGGAAGTTTAAGAGGTAACTATGAAAATAGAAAGAGTCAATGCGGAAATTCAAAGAGAATTAGCTGTACTAATACGTGGTGAGATTAATGACCCACGTTTAGACGGCGCTATGATAAGCGTTATGCGTGTTGAAACTACGCAAGATTTAAAGTATGCCAAAGTATTTGTTAGTATTTTGGGTGGGGGCGATGTAAAAGAAATTATGTCAGTGCTAAAAAACTGTGCAGGATTTTTAAAGAAACAATTGTTCCACCGCTTAAAAGTGAGGGCAGTGCCAGAACTACTATTCCATTTGGATAATAGTGTGGAATATGGCATTAAAATCAATTCAATACTAAAAACACTTAACATAACTGAGGCTGCAACAGAAGAAGAGGAGTAATCGTACATGTACGAACACATCGTTAAAAAATTACACGAGTCAGATACAATTGGGTTATTTATGCATATAAATCCCGACGGAGATTGTATAGGCTCGTGTCTTGCATTTTACAAATTTTTATTGAATATTGGCAAGACCCCTTATATCTTTTTAGAACCAAACAACAAGATAAAAGATAACTTGCAATTTTTGCCAAACATCAATGTTATAAATGAAAAATTGGGTACAATAAGGCATTTAGACTTAGCTATTGCACTCGATTGTGGCGACGCAAACAGATTGGGCGCAACAGCATATAAGATATTTTTAAAAGCTGAAGACACAGCGTGCATCGATCATCACGAGATGAGCAAACCTTTTGTAGATGCGCTTGTTTTAGAGCCAAAAGCGGCTTCTACTACGCAAATATTATATAAAGTTCTGGTTGAAATGGATAAAAGTGCAATGGATAAAGATATCGCAACGTGTTTAATGACGGGTCTTTCTAGTGATTCGGGTTCATTGACATATTCATCTACATCAGCTGAAAGTTTTGCTGTGGCGGCTGAGCTTACAAAACTTGGCGCAAGTATTTATGAAATCAACAGAAGGCTTTATAAAGACACGCAAATGTCCACTTTTAAATTGACAAATAGGGTGCTAGGTAATGCGCAATTTTTCTATGATGACGCGTTAGCAATCATTACTTTTAGGAAGGAAGATTTTGAATCTACGGGCACAAATCACACCAATACAGACGGAATCATAAACAGATTAATAGACGTTGTTGATGTTAAACTTGCAATAACAATAGCAGAATCCGAAGAAAACACTTATAAAATAGGTATCCGCGCAAAAGACGGCGTTAATGCTGGTAAGTTTGCTGCGATATTCGGTGGTGGTGGACACTTTGCCGCAAGCGGTTGCAGATTGTACGGACAATATAGCGATGTCTTAGAGAAATTAATTGAAAACGCGCCTTCAGCACTAAAGGATATAATTAAATAATGCTTAACGGATTTATAAATATTAATAAAGTTGCAGGTATGACTTCACAAAAGGTAATATCAATTCTCAAAAGGATACTGCGCAATCAAAATGTGTCATTTGATAAAATAGGGCACCTTGGTACACTTGACCCAGACGGGGAAGGTGTTTTGCCAATTTCTTTGGGAAGAGCAACTAGATTATTTGATTATTTTTTGGATAAGCGCAAAGTTTATTATACAGAATTTACATTTGGCACGACAACAGATACGCTTGATGCTTCAGGTGTAGAAATTGATTCTTGTGAAAAATTACCCACTTTAGAGGAAATTAATGCAGTTATTCCTAGCTTATGTGGCAGTATAGCTCAGATTCCACCTATGTATTCGGCTAAAAGTGTTGACGGACAGCGCGCCTATAAACTTGCTCGCAAGGGCGAAAGTGTTGAATTGAGGCCCAAACAAGTGGAAATTTATAGCATAAAATGCGTTGGACAATTATCTAGTGATACTTTCAGTTTTGAAATTGAGTGTGGTGGCGGAACTTATATCCGCAGCATAGCTAGAGATATGGCAACAGCTGTAGGTTCAGTTGGGCTTATGAAATACATAAAAAGGCTCAGCAGCGGTGGGTTCAATATTGATACCGCAATAACTCTAGAAGAGTTGGAAAACGCCAATGCAGAAGATTATATTTTGCCAATGAGTGTAGGTCTTGCTCAGTTTGAAAGGTTTGATGCACCCGTGTGGCAAAAAAAGCTTATAATAGACGGGGTGAAAGTTACATTAAAAAATCCACCTAAAGAAAATTTTGCGTTATATGTAGACGACATACTCGTGGGCATCGCAAAAGTTGATGAAGAAGATAGAGTTAGAGTAATAACGAGGCTGATGTAATGGCAAGGATACTTTGTTTAGGTTTTTTTGATAGTGTTCACTGTGGACACCGTGCATTGATTGAGGTGGGCGCAAAGCTCGCTAAAGATCGCGGAGTGCAAATAGAAGTTGTAACATTTGACGACGGCTTTTTTACTGCAAGAAATAGAGGTGAAAAGCTCATTTACACAGCAAGGGAACGCAAGAAACTGCTGTTGGATTTGGGTGTTGACCGTGTGCAGATTGTACAAGCTACGGGCACACTATTTAATATGGAAGGCGACGATTTTTTAAATAGTATCCTTTCAAAAGATGTTGTGGGAGTTGTTGTAGGTTCAGACTATAAATACGGCAAAAATGCACAAGGTAATGTGAATTCACTTTTGTGTTACTGCAATAAACGCAATATAGATGTTAAAATAGTTGATTTAGTTGAAGTGGATTTGCATAAAATTGCAAGTTCAGATATAAGAGAATTGCTAAAAAACGGTGATATTTCAAGTGCAAATATGCTTTTAGGGCAATGTTATTCAATGTACGGCAAAGTTGTTCACGGCAAAGGTAATGGCAAAAAATTTGATATTCCAACGGCAAACATCGCCTATTCTTGGTGTAAATTGCTGCCTAAAAGGGGTGTGTATAAGACAAACACTATAATTGAAGGTGTAAGTTACGCGTCTCTTACAAATGTTGGCACACAGCCTACTTTTGAAGGAAGTCAAGTGACCGTTGAAACCCTAATTTTGCATTATAAAGGAAACGATATTTACAATAAAAATATCACAGTTGAGTTCGATCGCAGATTGCGCGGGATAAGTAAATTTAATTCGCCAGACGAGTTGGTCGCTCAAATTAAAAAAGATATTGCGGAGGTAGAAGCTGATGATTAAATTCGGAGTTGCTGGAAATTCAAAATCATTTTTTGCAGACGGATTAAGCACGTCAATACAAGCTGCAGATTGGTGCGCTAAAAAGGGCATAGATTGCTATGAATATTCATTTGGAAGAGGTGTAAATTTAAGTAGTGAAACTGCTGTTGCAATAGGCAACGCATTCGAAAATAGCGGAGTGGAGCTTTCTGTTCACGCGCCATACTTTATAAATTTCAGCAATCCAGATCCAGAAAAAATTGAAAATTCAATTGGATACGTTACCCGCAGTATAGAAAAACTTATTTGCTTTAAAGGCAATAGGGTTGTTGTTCACCCCGCAAGCCAAGGCAAAGCCAAAAGAGATGTTGCACACACAACAGCGATTGAAAACTTTAAATTGTTATCTGCAGTACTAGAGGAAAAAGGGTTAACTAACTACAAGGTTTGTATTGAAACAATGGGCAAAATAGGGCAAATGGGTTCGGTTGCGGAAGTTGTTGATTACTGCAATGTAAGTGAACAATTTTATCCTTGTGTAGACTTTGGGCATGTTAATTCAAGGGAGCTAGGTAGTCTAAAAGAAACAGCAAATTATACTAGTCTACTATCATATATGCTCGATAATCTGCCAGAACACAAGGTTTTTGATATGCATATACATTTTAGCAAGATTCAATATGGAGCCAAAGGAGAACTAAAGCACTTAACTTTTGAAGATGAAATATATGGTCCTAACTACGAACATATGCTTGAAGCGGTCTATAAATTGGG
The DNA here is from genome assembly GCA_044426075.1 of Bacillota bacterium. GTDB lineage: Bacteria > Bacillota > Clostridia > Christensenellales > DTU072 > JAWXUT01. The sequence goes on along the minus strand of JAWXUT010000035.1, from coordinate 2,625 downwards.
GCTTGAGCCATACATAATTTGTGAATCGGACGGCACACAAGCAGAAGACACGCTAACAATGAAAAATCATTTTAAATCTTTTTAATACATATTTAAAAACTGTAGTTTAATCGCTACAGTTTTTGTTTGTTTATATAATCACTGCTTCCAAGTGATATCTCACCGCAATTTATTGTGGTCAACTTGCCGCCCATGTCAAGCACTAACGCGCCGTCGGGCAAAATATCAACAACTGTTCCGGTTTGCGCGATATCATTTAGCGTAAAGCTGATAGTTTTGTGTAATACTATAGAATATGATTTATATTCTTCTATCAACTCACTTTGATTTGTACTGTAGATAGTGTTGTAGATGTTGTTTGCAAGATGTGCAATTATTGTATTAATATCAACATTTACATCTAAAGTGGTTGCTATATTTGCAATATCAAGAGGAAAATCGCCATTTTTTAGATTGATACCAACTCCAATTATAATAGTATCTGTTGCAGTGCAATCATTATTATAGGTACATTCGCAGAGAATACCAGCAGTTTTCTTGTCGTTTACAAAAATATCGTTAACCCATTTGATACTAGGTCTGTGTTGTGTCAATGCGCTTATTGTTCGCACAACGGCAACGGCAACAAGTATTGTGTATTTTGCAATATTAGAGGGTGATTCTGAGCGCTTTAACGCCATTGTGAAGTACAATCCACGATTAGCTGGGCTAAAAAAGCTCTTACCTTGTCTGCCTCTACCCGCTGTTTGTTCAAGGGATACAACTAAAGACTGCGTACCTAGGTTGTTTTTGTGCGCCTTGCAGTAGCTATTTGTGCTGTCAACGGTGTCTAATAATATGATATTGTCATAATTAACATTCAATTGTCGCTCTATGTCGCTTTTGCATAGAGAATAAACATTGTTCATGGCTATAGTATACTACTAAAAGTGGTTAATGTTAAGCATATTTCAGTAACTAGTGAATAAAGGGTGTAATGTATAAATATAATAAAGTATGATAAATTATATTTTTGTAACCTTTGGAAGGGTGTGTGATCAGATAAAGTGCTGTTATAGGGGGCATACTGTGCGCTTTTACATATGCTTGGTGTTAGTTGTATGCGGAGCGCTATCTGCATTATTCAAAGAGTTCCCAGACGAAGTTTCTTGCAACTTTATATACAATATTTGTGTTGATGAAGCCACAAATCCATTAGCATATATAATCTGGTTATGTATTCTAAATGCAATTTTGTTCCTATCTGCATATATGGCAATATATCATTATGGGGTATATTTGCTAAATTTGGGCATATTATACGTCTATTCTTTGGCAATATTTAGACTAGCATTTGCATCTGTGTTCATATCACCATTGTTTGGCACCATATATCTCATATTATTCATTATACCAGTTGTAGTTGTGGCATTTTTATCATATGTAACCGTATTGATGCACGTTTATGATTTAAGTGGATATGTAATTAACAAGAGAGCAAAGATAAATGTATCAGTTTATACAAGCAAGTTGGTAAAAGTTGTATGTTCAAGATGTGCAATATCTGTGGCGTTTGGTGTAATTCTTCAATTGTTGTTGCATTGCACGGTGCTTATAATTGTATCCATTTAGTTGAATATAATTCTAAACCCAACACAAACTATGAGTGGAGGGATATATGAAGAAGATATTTTTATCAATATCGATATTTATGTGTACTTTAGCTCTTGCTTTGGTCAGTTTGTGTGCGGGTGGATACAGCGCATATGCAGACAGTGGGCTTAGTGGAGAGGCAAAAAGCGCATATTTAGTCGATTATAATACAGGCACGGTGCTATATGAGCGTAATTCGGAAGAAAAATTGCAGATAGCAAGTATGGTAAAGATTGTGACGCTTTGCATCACATTTGAAAATTTAGAAAATGGAAATTTATCTTATGATGAAATGATATGTATAAGTAAAGAAGCAAGCGGTATGGGCGGCTCGCAGATGTTTTTAGATACTGGCAAAGAATATAGTGTAAGTGATTTAATAAAAGGCATAACTGTTTGTAGTGCAAACGATGCGTCTGTTGCACTGGCTGAGCGTATAGCGGGATCAAAAGAGGCATTTATATCGTTAATGAATGAAAAAGCGGCAGAAATGGGTATGGAAAACACTGTATTTGTGAATGTAACTGGCTTACCCGCTGAAGGGCAATACAGCACTGCAAAAGATGTAACAACAATGATGCAACACTTATTAAGCAATAAGGAATATTATAATTACAGTACAATATATATGGAAGATTATGTTCATCCGGGCGGCAGAATAACTGGATTGGTTAACACAAACAAGCTAATCAAAAGTTATAAAGGATGTGATGCTGGCAAAACTGGATTCACAAATGCAGCAATGTTTTGTATTTCTGCATCTGCGGAAAGAAACGGAATGAGAGTAATTTCAACAGTTGTGGGTTCACCAAGTAGTCAGAGCCGATTTAAAGAAGTAACAAGTATGTTCGACTATGCTTTTGCGGTAGCAAAACAAGTAAAACTAGTTGACCACAATGAATCTATTGCAAATGAAATCGTTGTAAAAGGCGGAATGCAAGACAATTTGGATGTAGTCGCAAAACGAGATGTTTTCTGTTTGGAAGTTAAGGG
>JAWXUT010000034.1:12704-15615 GCA_044426075.1 Bacillota bacterium | reverse complement strand
AATATCATTTAAACAAGGTTCATACTTTGTAACTCCAGTTAACGTTGGCGAATATATAGTATACGTAAGTATCAATAGTACAAACTATACTACAGACGGCGAAAAATCATTTATATTTACAATTACTCAAGCGCAAGGCACCGTTACAACTGCTCCAGAGGCAACACAAATAACATATGGTGGTTCGCTAAATGAGGCAACTATTAATGGTGGTGTTGTAACATATCAAACTGGAGATACAACTACAGTTGTTTCTGGCACATTTACATTTATCTCATCAGAAGAACTAGGCAATGTTGGCACATACAATGATATAAGTTATGTATTTACACCAACTGGTTATTCGGGCGATACAAACAGCAGTAACTATGCTCTTGTTTATGGCACAACTACAGTTGAAGTTATAAAAGCTACTGTTGCAATTACAGTATCTAATACAATATTTGAATATGGCTCATATGTAGAAGAGCCAAGCGTTTCTTTTGACACTGTTGATAGTTTGGATGTTGAGTTTACTTACAACGGCACGGGAGAAGGCGTTGTTGGATTAAGTGACGTTGCTGTAGGAACTTACGCTTATACAGTTACAATTTCAGATAAAGTTACAAACTATCAAGGTAGTGCAACATTTATAATAGAAATATACAAAAAAGAACTTGAGGTTTACTTTGTTGATGCTGCATCATTGCAAGCAATAACCAAATACTCAACTACTTATAACTATAGTGTAACAGTTGATGCGCTAATAGTTGACGGTTCAATTGCTTCTTGTGACACTGGTAGCGAAGAATCTATTGAATCATTATTTAGATACTATTATATCAATACTACTAGTGGAAATTCTTCTTCACTTGTTCCAACCGATGTTGGCGAATATGAAGTTTATGTTTCACTTGAACACGCAAACTACTATATTGATCCAACTAGAGTTACAATTTCATACGATATTACATCTGGAACGGTTGAATCATTGTCATTTGAAAGTTCATCACTAAGTAGCCAAATTTATGGTTCTGTTACAACACCAATTGTTGTTACAATTCCATCTGATGTTCAATACACAATATCATATCCAGGTTACACATCAATGCCAACAGAAGCGGGCACTTATAGCATAACAGTGCTTGTAACAGATAGCAATTACACGCCGATTGAATACACGAGCACCTTCCGCATTTCTCAAAAAGAAATAACTATTGAAGATATTGTGGTTAGCAACAAAGTTGCAGACGGCACAAGCTTGTTATCAATTAGCGGTTCACTAAACGGACTTATGGTTGGCGATGAGGTCTACTTATCAATGACAGCGCAAACCGTTGGTGGTGCAGTGGCAGCTGGCACACACTATGTTGAAATACTAACTTGGGAACTAAGTGGTCTTGATGCAAGCAACTATTCTGTAAGAACACCTTCATATACTTACACCGTTAAGATAACAGAGCAATCTGTGGTGGATAGCGTTTCGGGCAGTTATGCAACAAGTTCAACGGGCTTCAGCCAAACGGTTACGCTAAGCGTTGCAACAATTGATTCTTCGCAAAACCAAACAAGTTGGTTGTCAACTTTCTTTGGAATGAATGCTATTGTTCAAACAGTTACGGTTAAAGATCAAGGAATTGAAACTACGCTTTCAGAGACAATGAAGTTCTATGTTAAAATTCCAGATGAATTTATCGATTCAGAAAACTTAAAGGTTGAGGCTATTGGGGCGCTATCTGAAGAGACAATTACATTTACTAGAGAGGGCGATTATATCACATTCTATGCTGATAAGTCGGGTCAAATCGTGTTTACAAGCACAGATTTCCCATATTGGACTATAATTGTAGTTGCAATTATCATATTAATAATTGTAGGAACAATTTGTGTAAGGCTTTATATGCCAGTCAGAAAGAGGAAAAAAGTTGGCAGAAGGATTCTCAAAATCCACCAAAAATCACTTAACAATTAACACTATTACAAAATTATCTTTGGGAGGGTAAGCAAAAGAGGTACACATGCAAGTTTCATATAGCAAAAAAGCAATACTCACGATAATTATAGCAATTTTAGGGGTAGCACTAGCAATGGTGTTACTTCCTATTGGCACGAACAGCAATATAACCGCATATGCAGTTAATTCCGAATGGGTGCCATATATAGGATATGCAGATGGATATTCTAGCCAAAATTATAATGCAGAACAAGGTGTTAAATTGGCGATAACTTGTAGCACCGAAGTTGACACATTGGGTTATGTGTTTCAGTATACTGATGATACAAGCGATACGAGTGGAACCTTTGAGCTTTCTGTAAACCCAGATGATCCAGACGAGTGGATTGCATATTACACAGCCTATGACAATGGTTATCTAATTGTAACCCCATACGATGATGATGACGATGAAACTGATTTTTCACAATATAGCACAACTTATTCTGTTGCAAACATAGATAGCGTTGCGCCATTTATTGACACATCAGAAAGTACATCTATAACAAATGGTGATACTGTGCAGTATTCACGAACCATATCCGATAGAAGCAGTATTACGGATAGTTTAGCATACAATTCTTACGGAAATGTTGTTTATGTATCTGTTTTCTTTTTTGATGAAGATTTCGATTACAGCACTTTAACTGAAGAGGATTTGGAGTATGAATCATTAAAGGAAAATGACACTGGCATTGTAACGTTTTTAGTAGATCAAATTTACACTGGTTCTTTTACAAAAGTAACCGTAGAATTTACAGCTTCAGAAGACGGATATTACTTCTTATATGCAATGGACGATGTTGGCAATAACTCGCTAACATATATGTTTTCGCTAGATTTAGAGCCAGTTTATCCCCTAGATATCAATGGATATACAGTTGATTGCGCATCGCTAATTGAACAGGCCACCAAACAATATGAAAATGGGTTAGATTC
>JAWXUT010000034.1:0-12694 GCA_044426075.1 Bacillota bacterium | reverse complement strand
GTGATTTAGGTTCAGATGCACAATATGAAGCTTGGATTGCACTAAAAGCGGCACAAACTGCATATAACAGTGCTTATGCCAACTATGAGGATATAAATTTAATAAACAGTGAATATATTGAAGGCGATATTTACTTTAAAAACTTAAACCAAGATACCGTACCATTACTTTGTGGTGAAACGGTGCAACCAACCATTGCAGTTGCAGAATTTAGCAATTTAAATCAAGTAGATGATGAATTAATAGAGGTTGCAAATGTAAGTGGAGCAAACCTAGTTATCAGATTGAGCTACAGCTTAACAAAAGATGGCAGCCTTGTATTGCCAGATGAATCATTAACGCTATTTATGACCCTACCTTCCACATATTATGATATATGTGTTGTTGAATATAGTGCAACAAATGGATATTCTGTTGTGTCTAATACCACTTATGGTGCCCAATGGATACAGTTTGATATCCCATACAACAATAAAGATTATTATTTGGTAATTAATGTTATTGACGATCCAACATTTTTCGACAACTTTACAGCTGGGCAGCTTGTTGGTATTGCACTGGGTATTGTAGCAATAATTACCGTGCTAGCAGTTGGAATATTGTATCTAATTAAAAAGAATAAAAAAGATGAAGAGGGTGTAAATGAACCAGAATCTTTTGACAACATAGATAAAGAACCAGAGGTTTTAGAAGAACCAGAATCATTTACTGATCCGACAATTGAGAAAAAAAAGAAAGAATAAGGTAGATAAGTCATATGAAGTATATTAAAAGGACTTTTGAATATTTGTTTGTGCTAGGTAGAGGTATGCGCTTTGCGTTTATGTTTTTACTGTCGTTGCCATTTGGCTTCACATTGGCGTGCTTGTTGCCTAATTCGCGCTATATCAGTTGGGGTGCAAATTATGAGGTAGGCAATATGAATTTCATTTCACAGTGGAATATGGGTGATACTTTAAACTATTGGCTCACACTTATAGCGGTATTTGTTTTTGGTATAATAACATTATCAATTCTTGCAACCGTTGTTTCACGTTCAATGAGGGTTGGCACATTTAGAATTAAAAAAATAACATCTGAATTCAATGAAAATTGCTTTTCTGGCTACAACTTTTTGTTATGTTTAGTTGTAATTTTGTTGGTTGCAAAGGTAATTTTGACATTATTGCTTGTGCTATCAAGCGCAATACCAAGTTATGCGATTTCTTTAGGATTGTCTATATTCAATTTAGCAGTTGTAAATGCATTGTTTTTCTTGGCGTTTTCATTCATATTAGTAGTGTTGCCAACTATGGCGATAAATGGCGTTAAACTAAAATCTGCAATATTATCATCTATAAGAAAATGTGGGGCAAGGCTCGGGGGCATATTCTTTGCACTTTTTATACCATATTTAGTATTAGTTGCAATTGGTACAGCGGTTGCTTCACTAAATATTTACTGGTTGAGTATTGGCATTGATACTGCATTGTATGCGGGATATATAGCATATTTTGTTGCACTTTCAATGGTAACTTATTATAAAATTGAACAAATCAAGAGAGAAGATTATCCCAAATATCTTTTTAAAGATAGCGAAAACTGGGGTTAGGAGGGGTTATGTTCTTAAAAAATACATTTACAATTTTCAACACAAATATATCACTTTTGTTTAAAACGCTGTTTTATATTTTTATCCTTTTTGTTATTTTTGCAAGCGTTGTTGCTGCAATCACAACACCACTTCTTGATGCAATAAGTGGTTTTGCTGTTTGGGGTGATGTAATTGCTGAAAGTATAAATGGCTGGCTTGCTGGTGATTATAGCATTGGCAGTAGCATTTCTAATATTTTTGAAGATCTGTTTACGGGTATTTCTAGCGAAGTTTCTTCTTATTTATGGATGCTATTTTTAATAGTTTTTCTGTTTAAGTTCTTTATTGGACTTATTAAATTGCCAATTGCTTATGTATTATACAATTCAATGGCGCAAAATTTTGAAATTTCATTTAAAAATGCAATTATAACACACTTCGGGCGTTCAATTGTATTTTCACTTTGGCATAGCGTAATTACAATTGTACTTGATATGTTAATTTTCACTTTTGCCGGATTTATTATAAGTATTACTAATGGATTTATGGGCTTGTTTTCTTATTCACTAGGTATTTTTGTGGCATTGTTGTTGTACGGACTGCGCACTGGGTTATTCAGCCAATGGCTTCCCCTTGTTGTGGCAGAAAAAATGAGCGTATCAAAAGCTTTCTTTAAATCTTTTAAAGTATCATTTGTACACTTTCATAGAGCAACACAGTCATATTGTGCATTGATATTTGCAATTTTCACTGTAATTGTTACAACTGCAATTCCAACACTTTTAATTGCACCAATAATAGCATTGCCGGCGTATATAATTCTATCAACAATTATCGACTTAGTTGCAAATTTTGCAGCAAATAAAACAAAGTTCTATATAAATAAAAATACTATTATAGAAGAATAAAACGACCAGGGGGCGAATAAAAACCTGTTGTAACAGGTGGGCGAACTATCTAATCTGCTGTTTTCCACTTGCAAAACCCATTCATTGGGTTCGGAGGTATAACATAGGATGTTGAATAACGTAAGCCCTTATATATTATTTGCGGTTCTAAACTGCCCCAAGGTCTTATTAATATTATATCATAAAAATTTAAAATTACAACTGATTGCAGTATAAGAAATTTGTAAATATATGCAATCAAAGGAAGGGTTATGAAACTAGGATATGCAAAGGTTAGCTGCGCTACACCAAAGATTAAAGTTGCAGATGTAGAGTTTAACGTTAGCAATATTATAAAAGAAATCAATTTAGCGCACAAAAATTGCGTGGAGCTGTTGGTTTTGCCAGAACTTGCAATCACTGGATACACTTGTGGTGATTTATTCTATCAAAGCACATTGCTTGACGGTGCACTTGTTGGCTTAAACAACATAGTAGAGGGCACTAAAGGCAAAAATATGTTGGTTTTTGTAGGTGTTCCTATTAGAAAATTAGGTGCAATTTACAATACTGCAGTGGGCATCTGCAATGGTGAAATACTGGGCGTGGTTCCAAAAACATATCTCCCTAACTACAACGAATTTTATGAAAAACGCCAATTTACTCCAAGTGACGGTGTAAATTCTACAATAAAAATAGGTGATAAAAGCTATCCATTTGGCGCGCAGTTGTTATTCCAGAACAGCGCAATGTCGGATTTTGTTGTAGGTGTTGAAATATGCGAAGATCTTTGGGTGATGTCTCCACCTTCAATTGAGCACGCTATGGCGGGGGCTACAATTATAGTAAATCTATCTGCTAGCAATGAGACAATTGGCAAGGCAGAATATAGGCGCAATCTGGTAAAACAGCAGTCAGCGAGTTTACTTGCGGGCTATTTATACACCAATGCAGGCTATGGCGAAAGCACTACAGATATGGTTTTTTCTGGACACAATTTAATAGCAGAAAACGGCACAATGATTGCAGAAACTCCACTGTTTAAAAACGGAAGTATAGTATCAGAAATTGATGTTGCGTTTCTTGCAACAGAGCGCAGCAAACTAGCAACATATCGCACCACAGCAAGCGAGGGATATGAGATAATATCCTTTAACGCATCAAGCGCAAATGCAGAATTAACTAGAACTTATCCTAAAAGACCGTTTGTGCCTTCATCAAGAGATAGGCTGGCAGAACGCACAGAACTTATATTAACAATGCAAGCGGAAGGGCTTAAAAAGCGTGTAGCACACGCAAGGGCAAGTAGTGTTGTAATTGGCATAAGTGGTGGGCTTGATAGCACACTTGCGTTATTGGTTGCTGTTAGAACTACAGCGCTATTGCAAGAAGACGGTATTGATTTGCGTGTTTTGGGTATCACAATGCCTTGTTTTGGTACCACAAAACGAACAAACAACAACAGTAAAACACTATGCGAAGTGCTCGGTGTTGAGATAGAAGAGATAGATATTACAGAAGCTGTAAAGCTGCATTTATCCGACCTTAAGCATCAAGGTGAACTTGATATAACATATGAAAATGCGCAAGCACGCGAGCGCACCCAAATTTTAATGAATAGGGCAAATATGACAAATGGGCTTGTTGTTGGCACGGGTGACCTTAGTGAGCTTGCACTTGGTTGGGCAACATATAATGGTGACCATATGTCTATGTATGGTGTAAATTCTTCAGTGCCAAAAACACTGGTTAAGCATTTAGTTCGTGCCGAAGCAACTACAAAAGGTGGCGCGCTTGAAGCGGTATTAAATGACATAATAGCAACACCTATTAGCCCAGAATTATTGCCACCAACTGGTGAAGAGATTAATCAAAAAACTGAAGACAAAGTTGGCCCATATATTTTGCACGACTACTTTATGTATGGCATTGTTAGAATGGGATTCACTCCTTCTAAGGTGTTTGAACTCGCAAAAGTTACTTTTAGTGATGATTTTTCTGCAGATATAATCAAAAAATGGTTGTTGGTGTTCTTAAAGCGCTTCTTCCAGCAACAATTTAAAAGAAGTTGTATGCCCGACGGCATTAAGATTGGTTCGGTTTCATTGTCACCAAGGGGAGATTGGAGAATGCCAAGTGATGGGCAAGTTGCACTTTGGATTAGCGATTTAGAGGATAAATAATTTATTAAAATAGCAAATATATCCTTGCATATTGCTACCAAGAGGTATATAATTAAGGTATAAATTCTAAGGAGATTTAGTATGAGCACAGAGTGTGATAACAATTGTGAGTCTTGCGCTACAAAGTGCGAAAAGGCAACTAGCTTTATCGTGCCACAGCACAAACTTTCAAATGTTAAAAAGGTAATTGGTATTGTAAGCGGCAAAGGCGGAGTTGGCAAGTCATTGGTTTCTGGACTTATGGCAGTGTTAGCTACAAGAAAAGGCAAAAAATGCGCTATTTTGGATGCAGACATCACTGGTCCTTCAATTCCAAAGATGTTTGGTTTAAAAGGAACCATAAATGGAGACGAAAACGGCATTTATCCTATGGAAACAGAAACAGGCATAAAGGTTGTTTCAACCAATTTTCTATTGGGCAATGAAAATGATCCCGTAATATGGCGTGGCCCAGTTATAGCAAATATGGTTAAACAGTTCTGGTCAGATGTAATTTGGGGCGATGTTGATTATATGTTTATTGATATGCCACCAGGCACGGGCGATGTGCCACTAACAGTTTTTCAATCTATAAAAGTTGACGGCATTGTTGTAGTAACATCACCACAAGAGTTGGTTTCTATGATTGTTGGCAAAGCTGTTAAAATGGCAAATATGATGAATATTCCAGTTTTGGGCGTAGTAGAAAATATGAGTTACATCAAATGCCCACATTGTGATGAGAAAATTGCCGTATATGGCGACAGCAAAATTGATGAAGTTGCAACAGAATTCCATTTAAAAGTGCTTGCACGTATGCCAATTGAGCGCGAAATTGCATTAGCTTGCGATGCGGGTAAAGTTGAAGAAATCAGCGCACCTTATATGGATGCCGCAATAAATGAAATATTAGATTAATTAAAATGTGCAACATTGTTGCACATTTTTATAGGTGAAAAATGGATAAAGTAGAAAAAAGTAAAGAGCTTTTTAAGGAAGGATACAATTGTGCACAAGCAGTTGTTGTTGCTTTTGAAGAGGAGCTAGGTCTAAGTCGCGAAGTGCTATCAAAAATGATGTCATCTTTTGGCGGTGGGCTTGGCAGACAGAGAGAAGTTTGTGGCGCAGTAAGTGGAATGTGTTTTGTGGCGGGAGTTTTACTCGGCTACAGCGATCCCAAAGCACAAAAAGAGAAATCTGATCATTATAACACAGTGCAAACATTGTGTGGAGAGTTTAAAGGAATAAACGGCAGTATTATATGTCGCGAATTGTTGTCTGGCGTGCCTCACACCGATGGTGGTGCACCAGAAGCTCGCACAACAGAGTACTACAAAAAACGCCCTTGTGCAGAATATGTTGCAGAAGCGACTCGCATTATGGCAGATTTTCTTGCAAAAAGTGACATAAAATAAATTTTACACAAATTTTTCATTATAGCAACAAAAAACTATTGACTTTATAGTTACTTGCGGTTATAATGATTATAGATTCTTTGGGGCGGAGCGCAATTCTCCACCGGCGGTATAGTCCGCTAACACGAGTGTACAATCGTGCCGAATGGGCGAAATTCCCATACCGACAGTTATAGTCTGGATGATAAAAGAACGCAAATATAGTTTATTTGGCATAGTTATAAATATGCCACATAAATAATTTTGTATATGCCTTAGAGATTCTAAAGCATTTTTTTATGCCCAAAAAGGGCTAAAGGAGGTTTAGAATGTCTATCAAAATCACAAAATTGGGCTCAAAACACATTGCTACTATGGCGGTGCTAGGTGCTCTATCAATCGTGTTGTTACTTTTAATACGATTTCCATTATTTCTACCATTTTTAGAATACGATTTTGCCGATATTCCAATCATTTTGTGCACAATGATGTTTGGAACCGGTTATGGTCTACTTTTAACAGTTATTGTATGTATTATTCAAGGAATTTTGTTATCAAGTTCGGGAATAATCGGTGTGCTTATGCACTTGTTTGCAACGGGAACGTTTGTGCTTGTGTTTGGGCTTATGAGAAGCAAAAATAAAAGCGTTAAGTGGACAATTGTTTCTGCTGTATGCGGAGTTGCAGCTTGGGTTTCAATTATGATTGGTTTCAATTTAGTGCTAACACCCGTGTTTATGGGGTTAACTACGGCAGAAATTATACCTTATCTTTTGCCGTCAATTATACCATTTAATTTGGTAAAAGCTATTGGAAATGTGTCACTTGGCGTGATTGTTTACTATTCAGTAAATAAATTTGTAAACTTAGAACAGTTTTCCAGTACGAAAACAAGCAAGTGTGATTGCAAAAAATAGCATAAATCCAAAATTTTAAGCATATAAGTTTGTATGCTGAAAGATTTATTACCAACAGAACTATATGACAATATCATAAAAATCGTCAGCCTAGCTTCATTAACAGAAGTTAGGCTTCGTTTATATGGCGGAGTAATCGTGCGTGATGAAGTACGCAGATATCCCATTGACTGTGTAGTGGATACACAGCTTATTAACTATGTTATGAATAAAGCAACCGCCTACTCAATGTATGCTCATGTTGAAGAATTTTCACAAGGTTACATATCCGATAAAGATGGTTTGCGTATAGGCGTTACGGGTTCTGTCGTGTGGGAACAAGGCAAAATCAAAACTTTTAGAAGCGTTACAAGCATAAATATTAGGATTCCAAAAGATATTAAGGGCATTGCACGCCCAATTTTTAAACAGATGCCCACATTTTCAAATACTTTAATTGTAAGCCCACCATATGCGGGCAAAACTACATTAATTAGGGATATTATGCGTGAATTATCAAAAAGATATGATATTGTGTGCATTGATGAAAGGCGTGAAATTTGCGGAGGGAATTATGATATCGGTGGATATTGTGATGTTATTTCGGGTGTGCCAAAAGGGCTTTGCTATGAGGGGGTAATCCGTGCGATGTCACCAGAAATTATTGTAATGGATGAGTTGGTGCCCGAGCGGGATACTTCTGTTATTCAGTCAGTTGTGGCAAGTGGTGTGTTGGTGCTTGCTAGTATTCACGGCAATAATATAAAATTATTAAAAAATAGGTATCCTAAGCTACTAAAATACTTTAATTATGCAGTACTGCTCAGTAATAAACCGCGTATGGGTAGCATAGTATCTATTGAGAGGATAGATGGCTAATTTACTTTTGGGCACGGTGCTTTTAGTATTTTCTACATTTATAGGAATAAAAATTGATGCCTATTATAAAGAGCGTAGCTTAGTGATAAAAGAGTGGTCGGAGTTCCTTTATGAGTGCAATAAGAAAATAACCTACTTTAAGACTGATATTCTAACCATAATGCGCGAGTGTGAACAGCAGAAAATAGCAAAAGATGTATTGGAATTAAGTGTTGCAATGGAAAAAAGCACAGAGCTAATTATAGATAATGTTTATCTAAACGACAAGGAAAAAGCAACAATTGTGCGATTTTTTATGGGGATAACGGGTTGTGATATTGAAGCGCAAACCACACTAACTGAATGCACGATGCAAGATATTGCAGTGCAAATGAGCTTAGCAGAAAGACAAAAAAAAGAAAGGGGAGAACTTATCAAAAAGCTGATGATATTGCTAGGAATCACGCTTATGATAATAGTATTGTAATGGAAATTATCTTTAAAATTGCGGGAGTTGGCTTATTGACTGCAATAATCAACAATATTTTAGAAAAATACGATAAAAAAGAGATAGCAACGCTCGTTACCCTTGCGGGGCTTGTTGTTGTGTTGTCAATGATCTTAGAAATGGTGCTAGGATTATTTGACAGTTTAAAATCGATGTTCACCTTATTGTAATGTTTTTTCAAGCGTTAGCTGTTGGGATAATAGGCACAATAGTTGTTGTTATATTGAGGCAAATTAAGCCAGAACTTGCAATATTTGCTGGCACTTGCACGGGTGTTGTGATTATTTTGTTAGTTACAACATCAATTGGCGAACTGTTTACAGAAGTTACAGATATGACAGCGGGAAGTGCGGTTTCTAGCGGCATTATGACATATATTATAAAAATAATAGGCATAGGATATCTAACCGAATACGCCAGCGGAATATCAGAAGATTATGGCAGTAAATCGATAGCAAAAAACATACAACTTGCGGGCAAAGTGGCAATTTTCTTATTAGCAATCCCAATAATAAGTAGCATAATTGAGGCAATATCAGCAATAGTTTGACAATTGAGGTGGTTTGTGTGAAAAAAGCATTTGTAATTTTAATAGCCTTGTTGTTTGCCTTTGTTGTAATTAAAGGGGAATCAATTGCTAACTTCATAGAAACAACCGTAATTAGCAATGATTGCATAGTTGCTTATGCTGATAGTACAGAAGAATCGATAATGGATGAGGTGGAAGACAGCATTGAAAAACTTATTGGAAGCGAAGTTGATGACCTATTTGATAGCATAGAAAGTGATGAAAAATATGAGTTTGGCAGCAGTATAAAAGATTACATAGAAAGTATAGTTGCGGGAGAAATACCCAGTATAACTGATTTTATCAGCATTGCATTAAATTCATTTTTTTCAAACTTTATTACAGTTATTAGTGGGCTGATATCAATTGTAATTATAGCGCTGCTATACAACTTGTCGCAGTCGCTGTTATCTGGATTTCAGCGTGAAGGGGTGCAAAATGTAATTTATTATGCTGTTTTTGGCGCCATTATAACTATTTTATGCGTTATGATTAGCGATATTGTAACCGAAGTTAAAAGCGCAATCACTGTTATTGCAAACATAACAGATATATTTATACCTATCCTTGTAACCATTATGACAGCAATAGGTTCAGTAAGCAGCATAAGCATATTTCAGCCGATGTTAGTGCTCATAAATAGCGTTGCAATACAAGTTGTAGATAGCGTTGTTATTCCACTATTTTTAGCGTCAGTTGTGTTTTCAATGGTTGGCAGTATGTCAACAAGCGTTAAATTAGATAAGTTAAATGCAGCAATTCGCTCGATTGCGGGGTGGATACTTGGGATAATGTTCACTGTAATAATTGGGCTACTAACATCAGAAGGAATAGTTGGCGCGAGCATAGATAGCATAAGTATACGCTCTGCAAAGTTTGCAATATCTAGCTATGTGCCTATACTTGGCGGATATTTAACCGACGGCTTTGACGTTCTTCTTGCGGGTGCCGTGCTAGTGAAAAATGCTTTTGGCTTGACGGGAATAATACTTTTATTTGTATCTGTACTGCAACCTATTGCCACAGTTGTTGCATTTAATATTGGATTAAAGCTTACTGCTGGAATAATAGAACCTATGTCTGATAGCAGAATTAGCAACTTGCTTGCTAACCTTGCAAAGAGTTTAAACATAATAATTGCAGTGATTTTGGGCTTAACATTCCTTGTTTTTAGTATGTTTATGCTAATAATTGCAACCTGCAATATGGGGCTTGGTTAGTAGCTATAGCTACAAAAAATGGGGTAAATTATGACTGAATGGGTTAGCGGGATTGTACTAAGTATTATAGCAGTTACACTTATAGATGTAATTATGGCTGAGGGTGAAACTAGAAAGTTTATAAAAGGCATTGCTTCTCTTTTAGTGTTGTTTGCTGTGGTAAGTCCGTTGCCAACGCTACTAAATAGTGGCTTTAGTTGGGATTCTATATTTAGCGACACAACTACATTTAGTTTAAATGTTGATTATTTAGATGGGGTAAACGAAAAGAAGATTGCCGTATATCAAACTGAGTGTGAAGAGTATTTTAATTCGTGCGGAATTGAAGGCACGGTGGTAACATTATTTTACTCTGGCGGTGACACAAGTACGCCCACAATAACTTTTGCACAAATTGACATTGGTTCTGTAATAATTGATGATAACAATAATATAAATATTGTATCAACAATAATATCCTATATGCAAGATAGTTTCGGGCTTGAAACACATATGATAGCGGTTATTGGATAAAAAAGGGGTATTTAGCTATGGAAAAGTGTATTAAACAATTAAAGTCATTTGCTGAACGGGTGAAGAAAATAAAAAATAAAGAAATTATCATTGGATTAGTCATAATTGCGGTGGTGGTAGTAATATACTCTAACATAGCAAGCGCAAGCGAAGCTGAAGAGGTAGTTACGGCGGAGAGTGCAGTTAGCACTGGGGGGATTACTGATGGCATAGAAGAGAAGTTAAGTGAAATTCTTTCTATGGTGGAGGGTGCAGGCAATGTGCAAGTCATGGTTTCGTATGAAACCACATCAACATTAGTGGCCGCCGTAACAACTGAATCTTATACAACAGAAAGCAACGGCAGTATAGTTACAACGTCAACAGAAACGCCACTTATATTGACAGTAAATGGCGATGAAGAACTGGTTATTTTGCAAGAAATGATGCCAGATATTGTTGGAATTATAGTTGTTGCGGAGGGCGGTGATGATATTAGCGTTAAGATAGATATAATTAATGCAATTCAAACCGTATTAAATGTGAATGCTAATCAAATAGCGATATTTGCGGGCAAAATACAATAATTATTGGAGGTAGTATGAAAGCAAACAAGAAGAAAATCATAGTTCTAGTATCAATGGTGTTTTTGTTGGTGGCAACTGGATGTTTGAGTTATTTCTTAAACACAAGCGACACAACGGGGGATAGCAGCACGGGGGATACAACCGAAACACAGCCAACATTTTTTGAGCTATGCCGTGACGAGAGAACATTGACACGAGACGAGATACAAGAGGAGTTAGATGAGATAATCACATCAACCGTATCTAGTGCAGAGGCCATTGAAACAGCAACAGCATCAAAGCTAGCGTTAACCGAGACAATGGAAACTGAATTGATGTTGGAAACGCTCATAAAAGGTCAAGGATTTGAAGATGCGCTGGTAACCATTGGCACAGAAAACATAAATATAGTTGTGCAAGATGATGATTTAAGTCTAGCAGATGCTGCACAAATATTAAATATCATAGTGACAGAAACAAGTTACACAGCAGAAAACGTGGTTATCATTCCATACGTATAGAATATTAAGGAGTTGCAAGTCAGCTCCTTTTTTTACGGCAAATACACGAAAATAGCAAATATGACAACTTTAATTTACGATTTGACACAAAAAGGATACACTATGCCCTTTAACTTTTAATGACTATAATATAAAATATAGAGATAAGAAATTTGGAGAGGCTAAATATGCAATTTGGATTAACAAGTACAACATTTAGACAGATAAGAAATTTGGATAAAATTATTGCAATTGCAAAAAAAGCTGGTTGCACCACAATCGAGTGGGGTGGGGATATACATGTTAAGAGTGTAGAAACGGCCAAGCTTGTAGCAGAAAAATGCAACGGCGTGTTAGACATCAATTCATATGGTGGATATTATGTTGTAGGCAGTTGCAAGAAAGAAGAGTGGTTAAAGAACTGTCAGATAGCTAGTGCTATGGGTGCTAGAACTATTCGTGTATGGCTAGGCAAAACGGGAAGCGCAAAAACAACGGCAGAGCAGTTTGAAAAAATGGTAGCAGATGCGCGTGAAATGTGTGCAGTTGCGCGGGAATATGGCGTTATTATAGCTCCAGAGTGTCACGGAGGCACATATAACGATAAAACGGATGCATTTTTAAAGTTTGTTGAGGCGTTGGGTGAGGATAATTTCAAAACATATTTTCAGTCAATTTATCGTGATTTACCGTATGATTTAGACCGTTTAGAGCGCACAATAGAATATATCGACACAATACATATATCATTTTCGGAGCAGTGGAGAATGCAGTTGTTCGGCAGAAAAGATAAAAAACACATTGCAAAATTACTTAAAAAAATAAAATCGTTGCATTTTGACGGAACAATTTTGTTGGAATACACATATTTGGGTGTGCCAGCATTCTGTGTGAAATGTTGCGAAAATTTAAAAAGCACGTGGGAGAAAATTTAATATGAAAATTGCACTACTTGGGGAAAGTCAATTTAGAGTTAACAAAGTTTATCAGCAGCCTGTTATGGATAGATTGCAAACATTTGGTGAGATTAGTCCGCTTATTTGTAAGAAAAATCTGGCAGAATATAAAGA
>JAWXUT010000033.1:0-15760 GCA_044426075.1 Bacillota bacterium | reverse complement strand
GCCCAAAACACATAGGTATACAATGAAGAACAGAGAAGAATTTGTCAACAATATGATAGCAAAAATGAACACCTATCAAAAGGTGTCACAACTTATCAACACATCAAAGCGCATAAAAAAGCTAGATATAAAAACATATGATTGGTGGAATGAGGCATTACACGGCGTGGGTCGTGCGGGTGTTGCAACGGTGTTTCCACAAGCAATTGGGCTAGCTGCAATGTTTGATGAAGAAACTATGCAAAAGGTGGCTGATGTTGTGTCAACTGAAGGCAGAGCAATTTACAATAGGGCGCAAAGTGAAGGCGACTATTCTCGCTACAAAGGGCTTACATATTGGACGCCAAATATAAATATTTTCCGTGACCCAAGGTGGGGGCGTGGGCAAGAAACTTATGGTGAAGACCCATACTTAACAAGTAGGTTGGGTGTGGCATATATAAAAGGCTTGCAAGGCGACCACCCAGAATATTTAAAAAGTTCGGCGTGCGCTAAGCATTATGCTGTGCATAGCGGGCCAGAAAAAGATAGGCACATAGATAACATTGTTCCTAGCAGATACGATTTATTTGACACATATCTACCCGCATTTGAAGTTGCGGTTAAAGAGGGCAATGTTGAATCTGTTATGAGTGCATACAACGCAGTAGACGGCGTACCTTGTGTGTGTAGCCCATATTTATTGCAAGAGGTGTTGCGTGACAATTGGGGCTTTAAGGGCCACGTTGTAAGTGACTGCGGTGCTATGAAAGATATATGGCATTGGCATAAATATGAAACAAATCCAGTAAAAGGTGTAGCACTTGCATTAAAAGCGGGCTGTGACCTTGAGTGTGGGCCATATTATCCTATGCTATATCCCGCTGTAAAAATGGGATATGTAAAAAAAGCTGATTTAGATAAATCGGTTAAAAGGTTGTTAACAACGCGTGTAAAGCTCGGAATGTTTGATAACGATTGCCCATATAACAGCATTAAACCTGATGTTATTGCTTGCAAAAAACACGAGGACTTTGCCATTGATATTGCAAAAAGAACGGTGGTTTTGTTGAAAAATGACGGCTTATTGCCACTAAAAAAGGATATAAAAGTGGCTGTTGTTGGCAACAATGCAAACGATGAGCGTATGCTTCTTGGCAACTATGAGGGCACACCTTCTGGCTACATAACCGTGCTTCAAGGCATTAAAAATTTAGTTGGGGAAGAAAATGTAATTTATGCGCGTGGCAGTAGAGCTATGACATTTGTAGATCACGAGAATCTTGTTTCTGAAGCTGTATCCGCCGCCAATAACGCTGATGTAGTGGTGTTGTGCACGGGCATTGATGCCACAATTGAGGGTGAAGAGAGTGGCGATAGGTTCAACGAAGAAATTGCAGGAAGCCGTGGCGACAGAGATAGTATCCAACTTCCTAAACCACAAGTAGAGCTTATTGATGCCATAGTTGCAACGGGCAAGCCAGTGGTAATGCTAAACTTCAGTGGCAGTGCGATAGCGTTTAGCGGAAGGGAGAAAAATGTTTCTGCTGTTATGCAGTGCTGGTATCCAGGTGGCAAGGGTGGTCAAGGCGTGGCAGAAGTGCTGTTTGGCGACTACAATCCGTCTGCAAAAATGCCAGTTACTTTTTATCGTGATGATAAAGATATCGGCAATTTTAAAGACTACAGTATGGCAAATCGTACCTATAGATATTTTGGCGGAACCGCATTGTATCCGTTTGGGTTCGGGTTATCATACACCACATTTACCTACAGCAATATCGCTTTAGAAAATGGTGTGTTGTCGGCTGATGTAACAAACACGGGCAGTGTTTGCGGCAGTGAGGTGGCTGAACTTTATATTACACTACAAGAACCCCATAAACATCACGCAAAATATGCGTTAAAAGGGTGCAAAAACATCACACTAAATGTAGGGGAGACAACCAAAGTTTCATTTGCAATTACAAAAGAAGCTATTTCATACATTGAAGAAGACGGTTCAAAATCTGTTGCGGAACATATGTTTACAGCTTATATCGGTGGCTGTAGCCCAGATAAACTTAATGCAAAATTGGGTGCAACTCTTCCACTATTCTTACATATAGACCCAACAAAACTATAAAATTAAACACATTAGCTAGCTTATGATCTAAATATTGTATTGTTAAATACAAAATGCACAAAAATAAATACAAAGGAGTATTGTTTATGTCAGTAAATGCAACAGTTAGACCTTATGGCGCACGCGATAAAATCGGGTATGCGCTTGGCGATTTCGGCTGTAATATGTCGTTTCAACTTGTAAGTTCTTATGCCTTGGTGTATTTCACACAAGGAATGGGGCTATCGCTTGCATCGTGGGGAATTATAGTCGTTTTGGCTAAAATCTTTGATGCTATTAATGACCCTATTATCGGTTCAATGGTAGATAAGCGTAAGCCAACAGCAAACGGCAAATTTAGGCCTTGGATTTTTTACGGTTCATTTGCGATATTAATTACTACTGTGCTGATGTTCGTTGATATTAGTGCGTGGAATTATGGCATAAAGTTTGCATATGCACTTATAACTTATTGTTTGTGGTCAATAGCATATACTTCTGCAAATGTGCCTTATGGCGCGCTAAACACAGTGCTTACTGAAGATATATCAGAAAGGGCAAAGCTATCTTCATTTAGAAACATTGGTGCGGGGCTTGCAGTGCTTCCCGTTATGATAATACTTCCACTAATTGTTTATGCAGAAAGCGACACCGGTATTGAAGAACTTGTTGCAAGTAGGTTCGTATGGATTGCTATAGTTATGGGACTTATTGGAATGCTTGGTTTTATGGCACTTTACTTTTTAACACGCGAGCGTTTGCCATATGCTGAATCAAAAGAAAAATATAATTTAAAAAAATCATTAAAAGATTTCTGCAAAAACCGCCCAGTTTTGGGTATAGGTTTGGCTTCATTTGCCCAACTTGGTTTGGTTATGAGTATGCAAACCACTATGCAAACGGTGTTCCAAGTGTATTTTATGAACACTAGTATGACGGCACTTGCAAGCGTATTATTGTTTGCGCCTATGATATTTTTGATTCCTTTTGTAGGCAAATTAACACAAAAGTTCGGCAAAAAAGAAATTAGTTTGTATCCTATGATATTATCAGTAGTGGTGCTACTAGCTATGTTATTTATCGATTTCCCAAGGACAAACGCGGGTGCACTAATTTATATTGCAATGATGTCTGTTGCCAATTTAGGCATAGGATTATTCACTTTAGTAACGTGGTCATTTGTAGCGGATGCGGTTGACTATCAAGAACTTAAAAGCGGTAGGCGCGAAGAGGGCACGGTGTATTCTATATATTCATTTATCAGAAAATTGGCCCAAGCCTTTTGCCAAGGTGCGATTGTTGTAATGTACATCATTATAGGACTTGACACAAATAACATCACCGCAACTACAGACGCCGTTGCAACAAGCACAATGCGGATTTCTATTATATTGCCATTTGTGGGAATAATAATTATGTTGCTTGCACTAGCCCTTGTTTACAATTTAGATAAAGATAGCACTATTAAACAAAGCGAAGCAATTAAGGCAAAACACTCCGCCCTATATGCGGGATTTGAAGCGGGTGACACCAGTGCAGAAAGCGATGATTCAATGAAAGTCACTCAAGAAGAACTATAAAATGAATTAGGAGTTGTAATGAAAAAAATAATAAATATAAACGAAAATTGGAGTTTTACCAAAGAAGGCGAAACAATAATTGTAAATCTGCCACACACCTACAATGCAGTAGACGGGCAAACCACAGCACATTACTACAAAGGCAAGGTGCAATACAGCAAAACGCTAACAGACCTAAAAGGTACTTGCTATATAGAGATTGGTGCTGCCAACTCTGTTGCGGAAGTGATTTTTAACGGCTCATCACTAGGTGTGCATAAAGGTGGATATTCAATGTTCCGCTACGATTTAACCAAGCACATTATTGCGGGCGCAAACAACCTTGTTATTGAAGTAGATAACAGCGACAGCGAAGAAATTTATCCTGCAAAAGCCGACTTTACTTTTTATGGCGGATTGTATCGTGATGTCAATTTGATAACCGAAGTTGATGACATTCATTTTGAACTAATTGGTCGCGGATTCGATAGCGTGCACGCAACCCCAACTGTTGTGGGTGATGACGGTTTTATAGATGTAAAGACATATGCTGTTGGCGGTGATAAAGTGCGCTTTACCTTGTTTGACAAAGTGGGAGAAGCGGTGTTAACTGTAGAATCAAGCGATACAAAACAAAACAAGTTGACACTACAAAACCCTACACTTTGGGATGGTGTAAAAAATCCATATTTGTATAAATTGCAATGCGAATTGTTAAAAGATAATGAGGTTAGGGATACCACAAGTGTTATAATAGGGTTCCGAACAATAGTTTTTGATGACAGCAAAGGATGTTTTTTAAATGGCAAACACGTAAAGTTAAAGGGTGTTTCAAGGCACCAAGACCGTTTAGGTATGGGCAATGCGCTAACTGAAAAAGAGCACCGTGAAGACTTAGAGTTAATAAAAGAGGTTGGTGCAAATTCAATAAGGCTTGCACATTATCAACACGACAAAACCTTCTATGATATCTGTGATGAAATGGGATTTTTGGTATGGGCAGAAGTGCCAGTTATCACGCTATTTTCAGAACAGAAGCAAGAGAACGCGGAGAGCCAATTGCGTGAGTTAATAACACAAAATTACAATCATCCTTGCATATTCTGTTGGGGTGTGCAAAATGAAATATCTGTTAACGGTGCGGCAAAGGGATTGGTTGAGGGTATCACAAAACTCAACACGCTAGCAAAGAGTTTAGATGCGAGTAGACCCACAACTTCAGCGCAAGTTATGATGGCGGGAGTAAAGCATCCATTAAATGATATAACTGACATTTTAGGTTATAACTTGTATTTTGGATGGTATGTGGAAACAACTGCAAGGCTTGATGTGTGGTTAAAAGAGTTCCGCGAGGCGAATCCTAATAGGTCATTGTGTTTGTCTGAATATGGTGCAGAAGGCATCTTGAAGTATCAAACTGACAAGGGCGTACAAGGCGACTATACAGAGGATTATCAAGCAAGATATCACCGCGACTACCTAGAAATCATAAATAAATATGATTGGATGTGGGGCAGTTATGTATGGAATATGTTCGATTTCGGTTCAGCTATCCGTGACGAGGGCGGTGTGCAAGGCAGAAACAACAAGGGTCTTATAACGCTAGACCGCAAGACAAAAAAAGACAGTTTTTATGTATATAAGGCATATTGGAGCGATGAAAAATTTGTGCATATTGGCGGCGAGCGCTATGTGAACCGCGTGGTTGGCAAGTCAACAATATCTGTAATTAGTAATATGGAAGACATTGTGCTTCTTGTAAACGGTACAAGGCACGACTTGTCTGGAAGCAAAGTAATGTATGCTGAAGTAGACATTATAAGTGGCGAAAATATTGTGCAAGCTACAAGTGGCGGGCTCACACACACCATAAAAATAAACGGCGTGCAAGAGGCGGACCAAAGCTATAAATTGCCAAGCGAAATTAAATCATTTATCCGCAACTGGTTTGCAGATGTTGAGTTTGACCCAGCAGCGCGTTTTGGGTTAAATGACAGAGTGTATAAATTGTGGAAGTCGCCAGAAATCGACAGCTTCAAAAAAATGGCACTAGGTGAAAAGAAAGTTAATCCACTACTGCTAGCTGCAATTAAACCATTTAAAATAGGCACACTGCTAAAGCTTGCCAAAGTAGATAAATCAATGGTAGAGATGTTGCAAAAGTTTCTACAAACCATAGAAAAATAGCAAAAAAGAAAAATAATCAAAAGGGCTGTGAAGATTGCTTACTTCACAGCCCTTTAATTAATGCAATTTATTTCTTTTTGCGTTTTGAAACAGCATTTAAATATGTGCTCTCAAGTAAATCAGTTTGATCAAAAATATCATATCCACCCAATTTTAATGCTGTCAAGTTGTCTGATCTTTTTGGGGATAAAGATGCAATGGTTTGTGCCCATTCTTTTGCAGATGCTGCAAGTGATATGTAGCGCACGGTGCCATAATTGCTAAGTTCTGCCGTAATATTGTTGCTCAAAATTAGCGGAAGCCCGTTTGCCAAGGCTTCAATGCCTACAAGCGGCAAGCCCTCATATAGCGAGGTCATTAAAAATGAATCAAATATATTGTAGAATTCATTCATCTTATCCGTCTGTCTTACAAACACAACTAGCTTTTCTGCGTGAAGCTCTTTTATGCGCTTAAGTATTTTATCTTTATCTTCGCCGTCACCCACAAGCACAAGCGTGCTAGGTTTTATTTTGTTTAGTTCAACTATAATATCCACCATAAATGCGTTGTTTTTTTGGTTGGTGAAACGCCCCGCAAACCCAACTACATTGCCAGTTAAAGAATACTCTTCTTTTATTGCTTTTCTGCAAGTTGCGTTGTAGCTAAATTTATCAAGCTCTATTGCATTGTTAATTACAGTTGCTTTGTTGGCATCATCTAAAAAACACCAGTCAGCTGAATTTTTTGAACAAGCCAGTTTTTCTGTTGCAACCATATTTGCAAAAGGTCGCAAGATGCGCTTTATTATGTTTTTGGTATCACTGTTATTTGTGGTGCTATGTGCGTGGCAAATTCTTACTTTAACTCCGCGCAATTTTGCCACCAATAGTGGGAAGAAACTAAGCGTTGTTAAATGGCTATGCACTATATCGTATTTGTTCAATTTTAAATGCTTGTAAAACTGCTTCATCGCGGGCAAAAAGTTTATAAATGAAGGTTGATAATATAAGTTACCTAGCTTTTTAAATTCCTCATCAATTGCACCATTCCCAAAGGTGTAAAAGTCTGTTATAAACTTGCTTTTATCTATGTGCTTGCAGTAGTTGTATGCCACTTGAGATACGCCACCAAGTGATGTGTTTCCGACAATATGGGCAACTAACATCTTGCCTTCGGTATCCCTATCAAGCGATTTTTGCATATTTAACATATCTTTTGGGCTGACAATTTTAGTTGCACTATCTTCGCCTAAAATAACAACTTGTAGTGTTTTAAAAATTATAAACATATCCCAAAAAACATTGTAGCGTTTGCTGTAGATGATATCGTAATAACTGCGTTCTTTACTGGTTAAATGTCCGTTGCCGCACACTTGTGCATATCCACTTAAACCAGGCCTAACATCAAATTTATGAAGTTCCCAACTCTCGTATTCTTCTAAATAACAAGGCATTAATGGTCTTGTGCCAACAAAGCTCATTTCGCCTTTTATGATGTTTAATAGTTGTGGCAACTCGTCTAGCTTAAATCTTCGCAAATAACGCCCAACCCTGGTTACGTTTGTGCTGCGTGCTTCAATTATGGGATTTTGTGTATCAAAAGCTATATTTGTTTGATACATTGTGCGGAATTTGTAGATGCGAAATATCTTCCCTTTGTATCCGCTACGCTCTTGTTTTAAAATTGCAGGACCTTCACTGTCTATTTTTATAGCGATTATACACAACAAAATAAAAGGCCATAGTATCACTAACGCCACCAATGCAAAAACTTTATCTAAAAAATATTTAATATGTTTGTACATGTCACCTTGCTTTAATCCGTTTTTGTACAGATTTATAGTCTTTTATATACTTATTTTAACATTAAAAGCGACAAATGTCAACATTTATTTAGTTATTACTATAAACATTTAATTTAAGTATTTATTCGTATAAAAACATAAATCTCTTATACACTTGACATACTAATATATATATATTATAATACTAAAGATAAATATGTTTATTTGCGAAAGGGAAATGGAGATTGTATGACTACAGAAGTTAAAAACAAGTTAAGTGTTGTAAAAAAACACATATATATAATTAAATCAATGGTCGTAAAAAATGTCAAAAACCAGTACAGAAGGTCGGTTTTGGGCATTGTTTGGACGGTTCTTAATCCGCTGTTAAATATGATAGTTTTGGCGCTAGTTTTCACCAATATTTTTGGCAGAGATATGCAAGCGGGTATGGATTTCGCAGTTTACGTGTTAACTGGTAATATTGTTATGGGCATATTTAGGGGTAGCACCTCAGCGGCATTGCCAAGTATGGTTTCAAATTATGACCTTATGACAAAAACCAAGGTTCCATATTATATTTTCCCCGTAGCAAATGTATTTAGCGCGGTGGTAAACTTCGGATTTTCATTGATAGCACTGTTTGCTGTTATGGCATATAAAATGTCTGCTGGAGTTGAGTTCCACTGGACTATTTTGCTTATGCCAGTTACATTTTTGCCAGCAATTATGTTGTTTAGTATTGGCGTGAGCTTTATACTTTGCACTATGTACGTTTATTTTAGAGACATAAAACACATTTATGGCGTATTTTTAACGCTATTAACATATTGTACGCCATTGTTCTATGATATTTCAATAATGTCAGAATCAATGCAAGAGGTTATTAAATTTAATCCGATGTATCATTTTGTAACATATTTTAGGGATATTATGGTGCTAGGCGTTATTCCATCTGCGCGCGACACAATAACGATATTTGGATTAGGCGTGGTGTTTATGATACTAGGCGTAATAATTTTTAGATGGAAACGCAAAAAATTCGTATTTAACATATAGGGGGTTGTTATGGAAGATAAAGAAATGCAAACTGAAAATGAAGTGCTAATTGAAGTTAAAGACCTCTCGATGTGCTATAAAGTGCCAGGGCAAAGAATAGATAGTTTAAAAGAATATGTAATCAGTTTTTTAAAAGGTAAACTTAAATATAAAGAATTTTGGGTGTTGCAAGACATCAATTTAACCATAAGGCGAGGGGAGTCTGTAGCGTTAATTGGCAGAAATGGTGCGGGTAAAAGTACACTTTTGAGGGTAATTGCGGGCATTATGGAAGCACAAAAAGGCTCTGTTGTAACAAAAGGCAATATGGTGCCATTGTTAAGATTAGGCGCTGGTTTCGATTCAAACGCAACTGGAAAAGAAAATGTTTATCTAAACGGTGCATTGCTAGGTTTTAGCAAGAAAGAAATGGCGAAAAAATACGATTCTATTGTAGAATTTGCAGAACTTAGCGATTTTATGGATGTTCAACTTAAAAACTATTCAAGTGGAATGATGTCGCGTTTAGGTTTTGCAATAGCAGTTGACGTAAATCCAGATATCCTTTTAGTTGATGAGATTTTGAGTGTTGGTGACCAATCTTTCAAAGAAAAATGCGCTAAAAAGATTGATTCTTTGCAAAAAAATGGTGCAACATTTATTGTTGTAACGCATAGCATAGGGCAAGCGAAAAAGTTGTGCCAAAAGGCTATGTGGTTAAAAGACGGCAAAACGTGTATGTATGGCGACATTGATAGTGTTGCTGCCGCATACGAAAAGGATTGCAAGGATAATCCAACAAGAGATAAGAGGCTGTAGGAGGGGTTATGTTTAGTAAATATGACAACAAAGACATCGAAAAAATGTTAGCTGAAGTTGAAGCTTTGCAACAAACTTTAACAAACACAAGGCCTCTTAACGAAGATGAACTTAGAGTTGTTTATGATGACTTTTCTGTTGAATTTACCTACGATAGCAATGCGATTGAAGGCAATACAATTACTCTTGACGAAACTTTTATGTTGATAAAACAAGGCATCACAGCAATAAACAAAACAGCGCAAGAGCAAATGGAAATCATCAATCATCACAATTTATTTATGCAACTTATCAATGAAGTAAAGTCAAAAAAGCTTATGTCTGAAAAGTTGATATTAGATATTCACAAGTCGTTGCTGTATTCATCACACCCAGAAATAGCTGGTAAGTATAGGAAGATTGATGTAGGCGTTGGTCGTATGGAAGACTTCTATCACGCGCCACAGTTTGATAAAGTTCCCGATATGATGAAGCAATTTGTGTCCGAATTTAATGCAAATAAGCAAAAGGGAATATTGGATTTTGTAGATGCACATATAGATTTTGAATCAATTCATCCATTTGCTGACGGCAACGGAAGAGTTGGTAGAATGTTGTTGAATTTTCAGCTAATTAAGGCGGGATATTTACCAATAAACATCAAGTTTGCAGACCGCAGAGACTATTATAATGCATTTAAAAACATAAGGAAGATAAAAGATAGCACATTTATGTATGGCATTGTGTTAGCATTACAAATAGAAAGTATTAAAAATAGATTAGACATATTGAGAAATAATTTACATTAAGAGAGGTAGGAAAATGAGAGTAAAAAAAGCAGTAATACCGGCGGCGGGACTAGGTACAAGGTTTTTTCCAGTGGCAAAAGGCGTGCCTAAAGAGATGTTAAACATAGTAGACAAACCTTCAATTCATTACATTGTTGAAGAGGCTGTTGCAAGCGGTATAGAAGAAATTCTTATAATAGTTAGCGCGGGCAAAGAGAGTATCAAAAAGTATTTTTCTACTGATGTAACATACAAAAGTGCGGTTGCAAATGAGTTGTTGACCGATTTAAATGAGTTGCTTAGTAAAGTAAAAATAAGCTATGCAGAGCAAGTTAATTTAGACGGAAACGGTGGTGCAGTGCTCCTTGCAAAAGAGTTTGCAAATGGCGAGCCAGTAGCTGTATTGTTCGGGGATGACATAACATATTCACCAGATAGCGCGGTTACAAAGCAACTTATCGACGCATATGAGCGCACGGGTGGTTGCTGTATTTTGGGCTGTCAAGAAGTTGCACCTGAAGAAGCTGTAAAATACGGTGTTGTAAAAAAAGGTGAATGTAACGGCAGACTAACAGAGATGTTAGAGCTTGTTGAGAAGCCAGCATTTGAAGATTTGCCATCTAACTTGTGTAGTTTGGGTAGGTTTGTGCTTCCAAACAGCATATTTGAAGAATTGGAAAACGCACCAGTTTTCAAAGGTGAAATATATCTAACTGTAGCGATTGCAGAACTTATGAAAAAAAGCAAGGTGTATGCCTACAATTTTGAGGGCGTTAGGTATGATTTAGGCGATAAGTTCGGATTTTTAAAAGCCAACTTCGAGTACGGATTGCGTTCACAGTATGGCGCAAGATATTTTGATATGATAAAGGAGCATTTTCATGGCAAACAAAAGTAAGTATGATTATTTAATAGTAGGTAGCGGGTTATATGGGGCTATATTTGCTCACGAGATGACAAAGCAAGGCAAAAAGTGTTTAGTAATTGAAAAAAGAAACCACATAGCGGGCAACATTTATTGCGAACAAGCTGAAGGCATCAATGTGCACAAGTACGGTGCGCATATTTTCCATACAAGTAAAAAGCACGTGTGGGAATATATAAATCAGTTTGCGGAATTTAACAATTACATAAACAGTCCTGTTGCCGTTTACAAAGATGAATTATATAATTTACCATTTAATATGAACACATTTAGCAAGATGTGGGGCATAAAGACTCCAGCAGAAGCGCAAGCAAAAATAGCCGAGCAGATTGCAGAGAGCAAAACAGATGACCCACAAAATCTTGAAGAACAAGCTATTAATTTAGTTGGAAAAGATGTATATTTCAAGCTCATTAAGGGTTATACAGAAAAGCAATGGGGCAGAAGTTGCACCGAGCTTCCTGCATTTATAATTAAGAGGTTGCCACTTCGTTTCACATATGATAACAACTATTTTAATGACAGATATCAAGGTATTCCTATTGGCGGATACACGGCAATTATTGAAAAAATGCTAGTTGGTTCTGATATTATGCTAGAAACCGATTATTTTGAATTTACAAAAGAAAACGCAGATATTGCCACAAAAACAGTGTTTACGGGTATGGTTGATGAGTATTTTGGATATAAATATGGATGTTTGCAGTATAGGGCGGTGGCATTCAAAACAGAAACAATAGACACTGAAAACTATCAAGGCAACGCGGTTGTTAACTATACGGAGCGCGAAGTGCCATACACAAGGATAATAGAGCACAAGCATTTTGAGTACGGCAAGCAAGCAAAAACTATAATAAGTTATGAGTATCCAAGCGAGTGGAAGATGGGAGAAGAACCATATTATCCTATAAATAATGAAGAAAACAACGCATTATTCGCAAAATACAAGGCACTTGCAGATAAGGAAGAAAATGTAATTTTTGGTGGAAGACTGGGTCAATATAAGTATTATGATATGGATGCAGTTATAGCAGAAGCGCTAGAAGCAGTTAAAAAGGAACAAAAATAGTATGAGTTTATTGCTCAAAATGATGACCCCCGCAAAGGGGCAAGAGAATTTGTCGGAGATGTACTATCGCGGTGCGGAGTATAAAAACGGCAAATTTTTGTTATGTGAAAATGAATGCGTAGTATTCGACACATATTTTAACAGTTTTGGGCACGGCAGTTACAGCACGCATACGGTAGCGGAAACAATAGTATTCAGTATCAAATTAAAGGGTGAAGTGCAGATTGATGTTGTGCGAGCGGAAGCAAACGCAAATGACAGTACGAGCGTAAAAGAAGAGATTTTGCAGTCAAAAATAGTGCATTTAAAAGAGCAAGGCGAAGTGGCAATTACACAAAGCCTAGCTGATGTGCACAAAAAAGGAATAATATATTTAAGTATCCGCAGTATTGGCGCAGCAAGCGAGATATATGACTTTAGCATAAGCGCAAAAGAGAGCGAAGTGCGGGCAATAGCAATGTGTGTAGTAATATGCACATACAAGCGTGAGGATTATGTAAGGCGTAATGTTGCGTGCATAAAAGAGCACAATGCGAGTGTGGCAGAAGCGGACAAAATCGGTATAATAGTAGTGGATAACGGCAGAAGTTTGGGCGAAATAGCGGGAGCAATCGTTATAGAGAACGCAAACACTGGCGGGTCTGGAGGCTTTACAAGAGGTATGATAGTGGCATCGGAAGCGGGATACACGCATCATTTATTAATGGATGATGATATAGTGTTCGACTGTGAAACGCTAGAGCGTACAAAGAGATTTATGGCGCACGCAAAAGATGCAGAAAACATTACACTTGGAGCAAGTATGTTGGTTATGGAATCGGGATACGAACAGTATGAAAAAGGTGCAGTGTGGCATGGGAGAGGTATGCAAACGCCCGAACGCGGATATGACTTGCGTACGCGAGAGGCGGTAATTGTAAACGATAACGCGATATCGCAAAAAAATTACACTGCGTGGTGGTACTGTTGTATGTCAACAAATATTACAAGACGGATAGGCAAGCCACAGCCATTTTTTATTAAGGGCGATGATATTGAATACGGGTTGCGTGCACAAAACACAGTAATAGTAAATAACGGAATAGGTGTTTGGCACGAATCATTTGCATCAAAATATAATAGCGTGTTAAGTTATTACATTAGGCGGAATGAACTCATTTTGAACTGCCTACACCTTGGGGAAAGAAGTGTATTTGCAGTTATAAAAGATATAGTGCAAACAGCGGGCAAGCAAGTAGTTTTCCATAGATATAACACCTTACAATTAGTGCAAATGGCAGTTGAAGATTTTATGAAAGGTGCAACACACTTTTTGCAAATAGATCCAGAGCAAAAGCACAAGGACTTACAAAAACTATCTGAAAAGATGTACAGTAAATATGAACTAAAAACACTCGGATATGATGTAGATAATGTGGATTATTATAATAACAATACAAGTATAATAAAATCCGCAATAACCTTAAACGGGTACCTTATACCTCGATTTTTGTACCCTAAAGATGACAAATGGCGTAAAGTTTCAGCTTCAACAGCACCAATAGAATCTATGTATAAAGCTCGCACAGTGGTTCATTACAACGAACAAGCGGAGCAAGGATTTATAACTAAACTCAAAAAAACAGAACTTATAAAATGTGGTTTTTGGTTAGCAGTCACATCACTAAAATTGCTTTTCAAATATGGCAGACTAAAAAAAGATTACAATAAACAGTTGTTACAAAACAGCGCACAGTTAAAGGATTAACGCATATGGAAAAATTCACAAAACAAATGAATAAAATGCTGTATAGCGATTGGTATTTAGCCTTAATCGCGTTTACGGTTTATATAGGCTGGTGTTTTGAGTTAGAAGTTGTAGTGCTAATAATGGCAATCTTTTTGGGCACGGCAATGTTTATATTTGCAGATGACCTTATGCCAGGTTTGGCGCTGTTGTTTATGGTTCCAATGTCGTTCCCTAGCAATGTGGATCCAATGGAATATGCATTTTTGTTTCCATTTTTTGGGTTGCTAGTAATATCGGGGGCGTATCGCATCTATAAGTCAAGAAAAAAATTTACGCTTGGCGCATTATTTTTGCCACAGTTAAGCGTATCGGTTGTATTGCTCACTGGTGGCCTATTTACAATAGGGGTAACCGCATATTTAAGCACATTGGCATATGCAATATTATTAGGATTCCTATTATTAATTATGTATGTGTTTTTCGGGCAATACATATCGCAGGACGGCAAAAAAGATTTATCTATCCATATGGCAAAAACGCTGATGTATATGGGTATAGTAATTTCATTAGAATTATTTACATATACAATCCGCAACGGCATAACAATGACCAATTGGATTGATTTAGGATGGGGCATAGATAATAATGCGGCAACATTGCTGTTGTTATCGGCACCAATGTGTATGTATCTAGCAACAAAATACAAGCACGGATACGTTTATGGTTTAATAGGAGGCGTGCAGTATCTAGCAATCATAATGAGTTTTAGTAGGGGAGGCATTCTCTTTGGCTTCTTCCAAGGCGTAGCAACCTTAGCACTTACAATAAAGCACAGTGTGAACAAAAAAGGCATATTAATAGGAATATCCGCCGCCGCGGTGCTTATTATAATAGGATACGCGTGTTTCTTTGCAAAAATCAATGGTGTAATATCCGAATTATTATCCTTTAGCGCCAGCAGTGGCACAAGTGGCAGGTTAGAACTCTATCAAGAAGCGTGGCAAGCCTTTTTATCCAGCCCAATATTGGGCGTAGGTTTAGGCTATGAAGGAAGCGCTTATGGTGGCAGTGTAATCGGCTTTTACTGGTTCCACAGCACATTTTTCCAAGTTATTGCAAGTTTAGGAATAGTAGGTTTAGTCGCCTTCTGTTACAGATACTATATAATGGGCAAAATCACTCTTACAGGAATAAAAACAAACACCTTCAATCAATTCGCCCTAATGAGCCTCTTAGGCTTTGAGGCCTACAGTATGATAGACACAGGCACCTTTATCCCCCTCCCCCAAATGCTAATAGTAGTATTGCTTATCCTTGTAATAGAAAAACACAACAAAGCACAAAAAGACAACTAGTCATAACAAATCGTTATCTTAAAGAAAAAAGAGTCCAAACGGCTCTTTTTTTTTTACTGCAAAATCCCCAAAATCGCTATATATGATAATCTTATTATAATTAAACGATAATCTCTAAAAATTCCTTGACAATTCAGTAAAACTGAATTATAATATCTATATTCAGTATAACTGAATAAATTGGATATAACAGCGTGCCCAAAATCACGCAAAAATATCCATAAGCGTGCAAAATCACGGCAAATCAAGTTTCACAGCAACAAACAACGGTGAAACTTTTTTCGAGTGCAAGAGGAAATAGCACAAAGAAAGCAATCAGTACGAGGGATTAGGAATGAACAAACCAATATTATCAGTAATAGTGCCAATATATAACACAGAAAAATTTTTAAAAGCGTGTATTGATAGTATATTAAAGCAATCATATAAAAATTTAGAAATTATACTTGTAAATGATTGTAGCA
>JAWXUT010000032.1:0-15830 GCA_044426075.1 Bacillota bacterium | reverse complement strand
GTAAGCCGTGGTGGTTTGGTAGATGAAAAAGCACTTTTATGTGCACTAGAAAACGGAGCTATAAAAGGCGCGGGTCTTGATGTTTTTGAAAATGAGGAAAGCGATAATTTAATTAAATCGCCATTTTTACAGCGTCTTGATGTAGTTGTAAGCCCACATATAGCGTTCTATTCTGATGATTCTATAATAGAATGCGCGCGTGTTGTGAGTCAAAATATTGTTCACTACATAAAAGGCGAGTACGAAAATGTAAAAAGATTTGTCTGCTTATGTGCAGATAACAAATAAGGAGCACATTATGTCTAAAAAAATCGCAGCGATTTTAACACTGGCGTTGGTTTATGCAGCGGCTTTCACTCCCGTTTATATGAAATATGTTTTATATGAACCACTACTTGAAGCGTTTAACATTACAAATGCGCAATCAGGATACTTAATTGCAGTTTACACTATATTGAACACTATTTTGTATATTCCTGGTGGGTTTGTTGCAGATAAATATTCACTTAAAAAAATCCTTACATTTTCTATGTTGGGGCACGCAGTGTTATTGTTCTGGCTATCTATGTCAC
Organism: Bacillota bacterium; assembly: GCA_044426075.1. Taxonomy (GTDB): domain Bacteria; phylum Bacillota; class Clostridia; order Christensenellales; family DTU072; genus JAWXUT01. The sequence continues at coordinate 15,258 of JAWXUT010000032.1, read as the reverse complement.
TAAATTATACAACAGCACTTATCGTTTGGTTCTTCTTTGGAATCACAACAGGATTTGCTCTTTGGTCAGGCTTGCTAAAAGGTGTGTTATCGCTAAGTGATAGAAAAGATAGTGCTATTGTTGCGGGAATATATGGGCTTTTTGGTGCACTGTTTACAATTGCACTGAACCTTATTTTTACAAATATCTACTACAATTTCGACAATGCAGAAAAAGGTATGAGCATTATTTTCTTAATTGCTTCAATATCAGCACTGATTGCAGCTATTTTAGTGTTTATCTTCTATAAAGATAATAAAAAACCCGTTGAAGGCGGAGATGAATTTGTAATAGCACACATCAAACCAATTTTGAAAAACCCCGTTGTTTGGATAGTTTCAATTGTTATCCTTGCAGTTTATGCAATTAGGGTTGGTGGCAATACCTATTTCAGCCCACTACTTCTTGATGCGTATAATTTGGATTCACAACTTGTTTCAACACTAGGTATTGTAAGGTCAAACGTGTTCCCATTGCTAGCACCAGTTGCAGGTTTTATTGCCGCTAAAGTGTTCAAATCCACTACAAAATTGCTAAGAATATCCTTTGTTTGCTTGGGTGTTATGTTTGCAATTTTAACCTTCTTCTCAACATCTTTGCCAGTATGGATTGCGATTGCTTTCTCATTACTTCCAGGCTTGTTATCTGGTATGACTTTTGGTGTTGCGTTCTCTGTTATAAGCGAGTCCGCCATTCCTTCAAAATTTATGGGCACGGCAATTGGCATAGTTTCTATGATAGTTTACTTGCCAGACTTTGTTTTTGACCCAGTATTTGGCACCCTTATCGACAAATTAGGTACAAATGGATATGCTTATATCTTTGGCACACTCGTTGTTTTTGCGATTGCAGGATATATTGCTAGTTCATATCTAGTTAAAAATAAACTTGTTGGGCTAGAAAATAATGCGGAGGCTATGGCTGACACGGCAACCGTTGCAGATACAGAAATAGCAACAGAAAGCACAGAAAATGCTTAACTAAAGGAGGATTTATGATAATTGGTTGGACGATAGTTGCAATTATTGGATTGATTTTAGCAGTTGTGTTGATTCGCACATTTAGCATTAAAAAATCCGAAACACCGATAGATAATTATCCAATTTTAGATAAAAAGACAGAAGAAGAGCTATTTTGCGAGTTCAGCAAAGTGCTTAAAATAGCTACTGTTGATGGCTGTGAAAATTGCGAGGCACTATTTGCGGAATATGAAAACACATTAAAAGATATGTTTCCATTATTTTACACAAAAGCCGAAAGCATAGCGATTGATGGTGCATTTTTGTATAAGTTTGCAGGAACTAAAAATACAGAGAAACCTTCTATAATTCTTGCACATTGCGATGTTGTAGAGGCAAATGGCACTTGGGAGCACGAAGCGTTTGAACCACAATTAGAAGACCATAAAATTTTTGCACGTGGCACTGTTGATAACAAGGGTATGGCATTTGCATTCCATAAAGCGGTTGAAAAGTTTTTTGCAGAGGGTGGCTCATTTAACAATGATGTATATTTTATGTCCACTAAAAATGAAGAGTCATCTAGTCAAGGTGCAAAAAATGTAGCTAAATATTGCAGAGAAAATGACTTGCAGTTTGCTGTAATTTTTGATGAGGGTGGTGCTACAACTTGTGAAGTTTTACCAGGCATTAATAATGATATTGCATTGCTTGGTTTGTGTGAAAAAGGATACTATGATGTTAAATTTTCCGCAAAAAGCAAGGGTGGTCATAGTGGCTCACCGCAGTCATCAAACCCATTCCACCGCCTTTCAAAATTCGTTTGTGCGGTAGAAAAAAGAGGATACTTTAAGGTATCAATGATGCAAACACTAACTGAAATGTTTAAAGCAGTGGCACCATATATGGGATTTGAATTGCGATTATTGCTAGGCAATATGTGGTTGTTCAAGCCACTAGTAAAAGCAGTTTTGCCAGCATTCAGTCCTGCAATTGGCGCTATGATGAAAACAACTATGGTTTTCACAAGAGCTGAGGGCAGTGGTGCAAACAATGTTATTCCAGAAACCGCTACAATGACCGCAAATATCCGCAACTTGCCAACAGAATCGGCAGAAGCAGTGCTTGCAAAATTGAAGAAAACGGCAGAAAAGTACGATATAACAATGGAAGTGTTGTATGAAAAGCCTGCATCAGCTATGACAAATGTAAACCAAAAGGAAGTACAAATTATATCTGATACAATAAAAACCGTAATGCCTAGCACAATAGTGACTTCATATGTAACCATTGGTGCCACAGACTGCTGTCTACTTGACGAGTTTTCAGATGCAGTTGTTAGGTTCAGCCCTATAAGGCAGAGCGGAAATCAGATTGATGCTATGCACGGCATTGATGAAAATGTGGGTGTAAGTGAGCTAAACAAGGCTATAGAATTCTTTTCCACTTACATAAAAACCAGATAACAGCGTAACAAAACTTATATTCAATACATATAAAGAAAAAAGGGAATTATGAAAAAAGGCAAAAAGATAGCAATAATATCATTGATAGTTGTAGTTACATTGGTCTTGGTGTGTTTTGCGGGTGTGGGGATTTACGCTTCAGACTACAGAACGCTTGATGAAAACTTTTACTATGTACTTGAAGACGCGGGTGTAACGCAATATGATGATATGGTTCATTTTGAAGCAGATAGCGATGTTGGGCTAGTGTTCTATCAAGGTGGAAGAGTAGATTATTTGGCATATGCTCCACTGATGCAAAAGTTGCAACAAGCGGGAATCAACGTATTTTTGGTTGATACTGCATATAATATGGCGTGTTTTGGCATAAACAAGGCAAGTGCAATTATGGAAGAGTACACCGCAATCACCAACTGGTATGTAGGCGGACATTCACTAGGTGGAGTAATGGCAAATGTGTTTGCCTCAAACCACAGCGATGAGATAAATGGACTAGTTATGTTGGGCATTTATTTATCTAGCGATTATGATGTAGAAAATACCATAACCATATATGGTTCAAACGATTTAAGGGTGGGTGATTCTGTTACCTACACCACAAATGTACATGTAATTGAGGGCGGAAACCACGCACAATTCGGCAATTATGGGCCCAATGACGGCGACGGAGTTGCTACAATAACTACAGAAGAGCAACAAAATATAACTGTAGAATTGGTTTCAGCATTTATGAACACAAGAAATAAATAAAAACAGACGGACTTACTTTGTAGTTACTAGCAGTATATTATCTAAGGAGAAAGATAAAATGCGCAAAAGTACTATTAAATTTTTTGTAAAGAAAACGGCAAAGATTATAGGCATAATTTTGCTATTAGCGGTGTTGAGTTTGGCTATTATGCCATTTACCTCCAACATTTCGCGAACTGGGGGAGATGAAATTACCACTGTTTCTGCAGATACAATGCTAATATCTGCACATAGGGCGGGCGGTTCATTGGCACCAGAAAATACAATGTATGCTATGGAACTTTGTCTTGAAACCACCGATTACTTTGTGGATATTTTGGAATTTGATTTACATATGACTGCAGACGGCAAGTTAATTGTGTTGCACGATGACACCTTTGATCGCACATCAGATGTTGAGCTAATTTATGGTGAAGAAATACTAGTAAGCGAGCTTACATATGAAGAGTTATTAGTGCTAAATGTCGGCTATGATTTTGTTGACGAAGACGGCAATTATCCTTACAGAGAAGAGGGTGCAGACTTATCAAAAGTTAGAGTTGTACTCCTAGAAGAAGTGCTAGAATATGTAGAAAGTTATTGCACGGCAAACAACCGCACCATTGAATATGTAATTGAAATTAAAGATGGCGATGAGTTGGGTGAGCGTGCAGCCGATGAGCTATATCGTATAATGAACGAATATGATACGCTTGATAGAACAGCAGTTGGCACCTTTGAAGGCAATGTTACAGCTTACCTTGATGAGGCTTATCCAGATATAACGCGTTCAGCGGGAGTAACGGAATTTTTAACATTCTATATGTGTTTTTTATACAATGTTGACCTATCAAATGTTACGCTAAACTACAGCAAAATTATGGCACCATATGACCAATATGTGATTAATTTTGGCACAGCAGCCTTTATTGATTATGCCCACAAATACGGGATAGAAATGCAGTACTGGACAATAAACGACCCAGAAAAAGTGCTAGAACTGTATGAAAACGGCGCAGATGTTGTAATGACAGATGACCCGCAAATGGCATATGATGTAGTATATAATTAAAAACAAAACGCACTTAAGATTGTACTTTAAGTGCGTTTTTAGGTATCTAAATTATATATTTCGGGATACTAAATTAATATTTAACATCAGATATTTCGGTGCATATGGTTTCTGCAAATTCCTTTTCGTGGCTGACAAGTATAACAGCACCAGGGTAGGCGATTAATGCTTTTTGCAGTGCATTTTTTGCCTTTACATCTAGGTGGTTTGTTGGTTCATCAAGCACAAGTACATTAGAAACTTTTTGCATAAGAGTTGCAAGTACAATTCGGACTTGTTCACCACCCGATAGATCAACAATGGGTTTTGTGGCAAGTTCATTTTTGATGCCTACTCCAGCAAGGGCGGAGCGTACAGCTTTTGCATTGAATTTTGGGAAGCGGTTGTTGAAGTAAGTTACCGCATTTTCTGCTTGATTATCAAAATCTAAATCTTGGTTTAGCGTGGCAACTTTTGCCGATAAATCCCATTTAAATTCACCGCCTAACGCGTTTAATTGTGAGAGGATTGTCTTTAAAAATGTACTTTTTCCTATGCCGTTTGTGCCCCTAATCCAAATTTTGCTATGCGAATTTAAGTGCATATTTATTGGAGGCAATAGCCTAAAGGTGTAGCCAATTTCAAGGTCGTTTACAACAATTAAGTTCTTTGAATTAAGTTCGCTATAGGGGAAGCTAAATTCTGCATCGTACACAACTGAAGGCTTTTTAACAACTTCCATTTTGTCGAGTTGCTTTTGCCTTGAACGTGCCATGCCAGCTGTTGCTGCACGTGCCTTGTTCCTAGCAATAAATTCCTCTTTTTTGCTTATTTCGCGTTGTTGTCTTATATATGCTTCTTCATATTGTTTGGCGTTTTGGTCGGATTGTGCACGATAACTTGTGTAGTTTCCGCTATACTTTTTGATAGTGAAACTCTCCATACTGATAATTTGCCTACATACTCTATCCAAAAAGTCTGTGTCGTGGGATACTATTAAATATGTGCCCTCAAAGCTGTTCAAAAATTCAACTAGCCACTCAATGTGCTCAATATCCAAAAAGTTGGTGGGCTCATCTAGCATCATTACATCGGGTTGCTCTAACAACAGTTTGCAAAGTAATAGCTTGGCTCTTTGCCCTCCGCTTAGCGTTGCAACCAAAGTGTCGTATCCAAAATTGTGCACACCTAAACCCGTTGCAACCTTTTTAATGCGCGCATCAATATCAAAAAATCCGTTCATAGTGAGCATATCCAAAATATTCCCCGCGCGGTTCATCATCTTGTCAATTTCATCCATATCGGTTATCGTTGCCATATCTTCATATAGCTTTTCCATACGGTCATTTTCTGCGTAAAGGTGGTCGAAAGACTGGCGTAAATATTCCATTACACTCTTTGTTCTATCGATGTTTGCGTGTTGGTCAAGATAACCACGGCGTACGTTTCCTCGCCACTTTACCTCGCCTTCATCTTGGGGGATTGAACCAATTATTATGTTCAAAAATGTGGACTTGCCACTGCCATTTGAACCTACTATGCCCGCGTGTTCACCATTGTTTATTGATAGTGATGCGTCTGCAAATAGTGGTTTTGAATCGAATTTGTGTGTTAAATTTTTAATATCTAATATACTCATAGTCGTTATATTATATCAAATGTTATCAATTTAAGCAAATGATTGAATAAATGTTAGCCAATATTGCATTATTTTTTAATATGTGTTACAATTATAGCAATCTAACTTTGGAGTAAATTATGTTAAATATCGTATTATATGAACCCGAAATTCCACAAAACACAGGCAACATCGTACGCACTTGTGCGGGCACGGGGGCAAAACTACATTTAATTGAACCGCTTGGATTCAAAATTGAAGACAAATATCTAAAGCGTGCGGGGCTAGACTACTGGGCAGAAGCGGATATAGCAATTTATCCAAACTGGGCAGATTTTTTGGCAAAGAATAGCGGACAGATATTCTATGCAAGCACCAAATCCGCCAAAGTACACACCGAAGTTAGTTATAACGAAGATTGCTACATAGTTTTTGGGCCCGAAACACGCGGGATTCCCGAAAGCATTTTGCACGACAACTACGCTAGTGCTATTCGCATACCTATGCGTGAGGGCATAAGGTCACTTAACCTCTCAAACACCGTTGCGATTTTAGTATATGAATATCACCGCCAGCATAACTATAAAGGCCTGCTAGAACAAGGTACATTATTGCCAAATCAAGCAACAGTGGTAGCACTAAAAGAGGTGGCGCAGATGAAAGCTAATCCAGAAAGTTCTATAGGATGCACAAGTGTTGATGAAATTATGGAAGATTTATTGCTATAACAATAATACGTTAATTTTGTATCTAACAAGAACTGGCAGTCACAGTGACTTGTTTATATAATATTTATATATCTAAACCAAAATTTCTACATCATAAACTTCAAGCCACATTGCAATTTGCAAGATGAATGCCAAGTATTGCGGTTTGTTCATAAGTTGCCCGAACCAAGGGCGGGAGTGGGACGCACTGGTTAGAACATCGCCAATTTTACTGCGTGAAACTATGCGCCAAATTGGATTTTGGGTATCTAATAGTAGTTGTTTGATTGCCGATTCTACCATATTTGCATAGTTTGGGTCGTGGCTCTTTGGATAGGGGCTCTTCTTTCTAAATAGCACATCGTGGGGCAGAGAGGTGCGGAAGGCTTCACGCAAAATGCCCTTTTCATATCCGCCATAATTTTTAATGTCCCAAGGAATGTTGTAGGCAAATTGTACTAAATCGGGGTCGGTGAATGGCACACGCACTTCCATACCATTTGCCATACTCATACGGTCGCCACGCTCAAGTAAGTTTGCACCAAAGTAGTACATTGTTAGATAACTCATAATTTTCATTTGTCGGTTTTTGTCTGTTTCGTTGTCCATAAGTGGCACGCGAGAACAGGCTTTTTTATACTCTTTTTCCACATATCTTTTTATGTTTGCGCGCGTCCGTAAGCGTGGGGCTAGTGTTTCTTCGCGCAAATCAAGATCTATCGACCAAGGGAAAGTGTCCGCCGTCAACGCATCTTCCCTATAGAACCAAGGATATCCACAGAAAATTTCATCTGCAAACTCCCCACTTAAACTAACGGTTATATCGCGCTTCACCTTTTCTGTAAATAACAATAGCGAACTGTCAATGTCTGCCATTGCGGGATAATCGCGGGCAACAAGTGCACTCATCAAACTGTCAAAAAGGTCTTCTGTTGCTAAGGTGTGATATTTATGCTGAATATTGTATCTATCCACCATCATATTGATGTAGGCATTGTCGCGCGCGGGGGTGAAGTCGGACTGCACAAAATTTTTGTCGCTGTCTACATAGTCCACTGAAAATGTTTTAAGCCTATCATTAATTGCGGTTGCAGATAGTGCAGTTATTATGCTAGAATCTACCCCTCCACTTAAAAACATACCTATATTTACGTCACTAACCAACTGCGAATGCACAATTTTTGTCATCATATCTTGCAGTTTTTGCGCTGTTTCGGGTGCATTTAACAAGTGATGCGCGCTTTTTAAACTAAAATACTTGCGGATAGTTAGCCTATTGTTGCAGAATATCGCGTAATGCCCGCTTGGCAGCTCATATATATCATTATATATAGTTTTGCCTACACTTCTTGCGGGGGCAATGCCAAATAATTCGCGCACACCATTTATTCCTAACTTTGCGGAAATCTCGGGGTGGGCAAATAACCCTTTTATCTCGCTAGAAAATGCGAAACTTTTGCTCTTTCTGTAATAGAACAACGGCTTTACTCCCATATGGTCGCGCACTAAATACAGCTCATCTTGCTTTGTGCTATATATCGCAAAGGCATATATTCCATTTAAATATTTGAAACTTTTGGTGTTGTCTAGCGCAAAACACTTGAGCACAAGTTCGGTGTCACAAGTGGTTTCTATCGCTATGTTTGCTGCAGTTAGACGCGCGCGCAAGTAGTCGCCATTGTAAATTTCGCCATTGTAAACTATGGTGTATGTATCGCCTTTATAGCTGAAACTCATCGGTTGATGTCCGCCACCAAGGTCTATTATGCTGAGCCTTCTGTGAGCTAAAAATATGTCGCCATATTGATATGCACCGTGGTCGTTTTCGCCCCTATGTGCAATTGCTTCACTCATCTTGTTAAGCACCGCTGTTGGGTTTGTAATATTGTTGCTATTTTTATATCCTATAATTCCACACATGCTATATATTATGCACAGAAGCTAACTAAAGTTACAATATTGAATTGTATAAAAAAAATTAATTGCATCCATCTCATTATTGTATGAAAAATTTGCGAAAACTGTTGCTGAATGTGTGCTAAATGTGATTGTTTATGCGCGTTTTATTTATCAAAAGCGATTTATTGTTCACTTTTTTATGTATTTAGTTGACAAACAATCCAGATAGAAATTTACTATTTTTTATTTTTTTAGTGGTTTACGAACTTTCTTTATTTTCCGACTATTTGTTTACCAAAATTTTCCACAAGAGGGTTAAACTGATTTTCCAAAACAGAAATAATTATTATCAATTGACAAAAACTTCAGTTTTTAGGCTGAAAAGTGCATATTATAAGTTAAGTTTCACAATTTGTCAACACAGATAAAATTTAAGTGTTTACAAAAAAATGGAATATTGTTCCATAAAATTAACAAAACAGCAATTTTGCAAAAATTAGTGTAGAAAAATCCATTTACAACCGTTAAATTTTGCTTATACTAGAGGTGCGTAACACAAAGCGCAAATAAATCATTTGGAGGCAAAAATGAAAAAGAAACTTATTGCTATTTTGATAGTGCTTGCATTATCTATTGCTTCAGTAATTACAGTTACTGCGTGCAATCCCGAGAGTACTTTTACAGCTGATGTTTTTATTTATGATTACTCTGATACTTATATATCCACAGTTAGATCTAGCTTGGAAGATGAGTTTAAGAAAAAAGGTATATCATATAATTTCTATGACGCGGCAAACAACCAGTCTACACAAACCGACCAAATTGACACAGCGTTGTCAAAAGGATCTGATTTGTTGATAGTTAATATTGTAGATACAAGTTCAGAAGATACAGCAAAGAGTATCGTTGAAAAGGCAGAAGAAAAGGGAGTACCAGTTGTATTCTTTAATCGTGAGCCATCTTCAACAATATTCACAACCGACTATGCAGAGAGCACAGCTTTTGTAGGCACAAACTATGTGCAAGCTGGATATATGCAAGGCGAGATGATTGCAAATGATCTTATGGCAAACGAAACTGATGACGGATTTGCAATTGCAGACGTTAATAAAGATAATGAAATTCAATATATAATGATGCGTGGCGAGATGAGCAACAACGAAGCTATTGCAAGAACATTGTATTCAGTTATTACAGCAAACAAAATACTAGCTGATAACGATAAAGAATACAAATTAGTAGCATCAACATTAAACGCAACAACTGGCGATTCAGCAAGCGCACCAGACGGTTGGTCATTTAGCTATGACGACGAAGATTTGACACTTGCAGCTGCAATCACAAAATATTGTGACGGCGTAAGCCCACTTAGCGCATACAGTGTAGATGACGGCGGCGCTTGGTCATCAACAAAAGCACAAGCTATGATGGATACAATTTTGGGCAGTGATGCAAGCAAGATTACAAGCGGACAAGTTGAAATGGCAATCTGCAACAACGACGGAATGGCAGAAGGTGTAATATCTTCACTATATGATATTGGATACAACACAACCACTTATGACAGTGCTAAATATCTTCCAGTATACGGAGTTGACGCAACAGATGCCGCTAAATCACTAATAAAAGAGAAGAGAATGAGCGGTTCAATTGCTCAAGACGGCGCGGCTATGGCAGAAGCAATTGCAAGCCTTGCATTAAACGTGCAAGAAGGCGAAACATTGATGTCAAACACCGATGATTATATTGTAGACGGCGAGAAGGAAAATAACATCCGTATCCCATACGCAATTTATACAGGCGAGTAAAAATATAAACGCACCGCGGGCAACTGCGGTGCAGCAGTTATTACATAAAGGGGCAACAAATGGAAAAACTATTAGAATTAAGAAACATAAACAAGTCATTTCCAGGTGTCAAGGCGCTAGATGACATAAGTGTAACGTTTGAAGCGGGCACAGTGCACTCATTAATGGGTGAAAACGGCGCGGGTAAATCCACACTTATGAAGTGCCTATTTGGCATATATTCTAAGGATAGTGGCGAAATTTTGTTACAAGGGAAGCAAGTGAGTTTTTCCAGCACAAGTGAAGCTATGCATAGTGGCATTGCAATGGTTCATCAAGAGTTGAATCAAGTGCACACTAGGAGCGTAATGGAAAATTTGTGGTTAGGCAGATATCCACGATTTGCAAAAATAAAAGGCACAGTTGATAGCGCAAAAATGTACAAGAACACACTGGATATATTTGCAGAAATCAATGTTGAAATTGATCCTAAAGCTATAATAAGCACCTTATCTGTTGCTGAAAGGCAGATGCTTGAAATAGCAAAAGCGGTGTCATTCAACGCAAAAATAATAGTGTTAGATGAACCGACTTCGTCATTATCCGACACAGAGGTTGAAAAACTATTCAAAATAATAGAACTCCTTAAAAAAAGGGGCTGTGCAATAATCTATATATCGCATAGAATGAACGAAATATTAGCCATATCCGACTATATAACGGTTATGCGCGACGGCAAGCACATTGCAACAGAACTGGCTAGTAAGTTATCCACCACAGATATAATAAAGCTTATGGTAGGACGCGAACTGAGCGCAGTTTATCCAGCAAAAACCAATGTTGTGGGCGCGCCGATACTAGAAGTTGATAATTTTACTTGTGAATCACGCAACGTAAAAGATGTCAGTTTAACGCTCAAGAAGGGCGAAATTTTGGGGCTTGCGGGGCTTGTTGGTGCGGGTAGAACCGAACTTATTGAAAGTATATTCGGGTTATCTACCTTAAAAAGTGGCAAACTAAAATTAAATGATAAAGATATTACAAATAAGAATTCTAAACAAGCAATAAAAAATGGATTTGCTTTAATTACGGAAGAACGCAGAGTTTCTGGCATATTTGGCATACTAGATATTACAGCAAACACCGTTATCGCGTCGTTAAAGAAGTTCAAAAAGTTTGGATTATATACAGATAATAAAAAAATGGAGCGCGTAACGCGTGATACCGTTGCACAACTTAGGGTTAAAACACCTTCAGTTAATACTAAAATTAGGTCTCTATCTGGGGGCAATCAACAAAAGGTCATTTTCAATCGTTGGTTGCTCACTGAGCCCACCGTGCTCCTAATGGATGAACCCACTAGGGGCATAGACGTGGGTGCTAAATATGAAATTTATCAACTTATGATTGAACTTGCCACAAAAGGCAATTCTATTATTATGGTTAGTAGTGAACTTCCCGAAGTTATGGGTGTGTGTGACAGAATAATTGTTATGAGCAACGGACGCATTGCGGGTGAGGTTTTTCCTACCAAAACTACGCAAGAAGAAATACTATCCCTTGCGGCAAAATATGTGGAATAGAGGTGAGATATGGCAGAAATTACAAAAAAAATAGGCGGATTTTTTACCAACAAGGTGGAAAAGATGAAAAGCAAAATAACTAACGGCGTTACAAATTATAAGGCGCTCACCGGCAAAGAAAAGGCTAAATGGTGGCAAGAATTCTTGTTAAATAATGCAATTTACATTATATTCATACTGTTTATAATGTATGTGTGGATATATTGCCTAGTGGTTCAAAATGCAAACTTTTTGTCATCTAGTTCTATAATGGACTTAATTAATAAAACCGCATACAGTAGTTTTCTGGCGCTTGGTGTTGGTGGCATAATTGTGCTTACGGGTACAGACTTATCTGCTGGCAGAATTTTGGGTCTTACAGCTTGTATAAGTGCCGCCCTATTGCAGCGCGCGGATTGGTCAAATAAGATGTTCCCAAATATAGATCCGCTGCCAATGTTTGTGGTGCTTATGATAGTTGTAGCTATTGGCGCATCTATTGGATTTGTAAATGGATTTTTTACAGCAAAGTTTAAAATGCATCCCTTTATAGTTACTTTGGGAACCCAATTAATCGTTTATGGACTAACGCTGATGTTTGTAAATAGCGGAAACAATGGTGGCGTTGCAATAAATGGTTTGACTGACGCATATACAAATTTAATAAAAGGCTCGGTATCTTTAGGTGGCGTATCTATCCCTTACTATGTTTTTTATGCGGCAATTGCAATTGTTGTGATGTGGTTTATTTGGAACAAAACTACGCTCGGTAAAAATATGTTTGCAGTTGGTGCAAATCCCGAAGCCGCCCACGTTTCTGGCGTTAGTGTGTTTTGGACAACAATAATTGTATTTGTAATTGCGGGCGCATTGTATGGTATTTCTGGTTTTGTAGAGGCAGCTAGGGTTGGTAGTAACTCCGCTTCAACTGGCGCAAATGCAGAGCTCAATGCCATTGCAGCTTGTGTTATAGGTGGTGTATCATTCTCTGGTGGTGTCGGAAAAATCAGTGGCATTATTGCGGGTGTTGTTCTTTTAAACTTAGTAACCGTAGGTTTGCAATGGTTAGGCTTAGCACCATACTACACAAGCATCATCACCGGCCTAATCATCATATTTGCAGTTGCAGTTGATATGCGCAAATATATTGCCAAAAAATAATGTTTATTATAATGAAGAAAGAGGATAAAAGCGAAATAAAAAAAGGTGGGTTATATGCGAACGTAAAAATGTCAAAACGCTCGGCTGACTTAATGGTTGTGGGTTGCGGATTGCTTTTTATAATCGCAGTAATCTTAATGGTGATAATATGACATTTGATTTAGCTCTATTATTGATAATTATCCTAAACTTATCAATGATGTGCCTATGTTTCAAGGCTAAAAAAGATGAGATTGACGGTAAAAAGGCAATTGCGGATTGGACATTTTTGGTGTCTAGTTTGCTAACAGCCGCCCCCGCTTTGTACATAAGCCGAGTAGCGTTTGGGTTCAACAGTGGTAAGCGCAAGTTTTTTACTCTTGCAATTATTCCACTTATTATAAATGTAGTAATTATAGCACTAATGATGATATATATCGTAGAATTTTGAGGTGAAATATGGAAGAGAACATTACAGTAAATTATGGAAACCCAGCCAGTTGTGAAGCCCACCGTGCTATCGCAGATTATTTGGATGCAAACTTCACAAATCCCGCACTAGATATGACTAAACTTGCAAGTGAAGTGTGTCTATCTGCAAGCTATATTAGTAGTATTTTGAAAAAGAGAGGCACGTCATTTGTAAAGTATATAATGGCTCAGCGCATTGAACTTGCAAAAGCAAGGTTGAAAAGCACCGCTCTTCCCATAGGAGAAATTGCTCACGAGGTGGGATTTATTGATTCCTATTATTTTAGCAGATGTTTTAAGAAGTATGCGGGTGTTTCGCCAAAAACATATAGGCGTATGAAGCAAGCGGTGCAAGGTTAACAATAAATATAGTTTCGGCATATTTATAATTGAGGACAAAATGTTCTTAATATAATATAAGGAGAAACTATGACTACTATTGATAATCAATCGGTTGTGGAATCATCATTTGTGCTTCCAGACGAGACTACAACAACTCTCGACGCAGAAAGCAACACCGCCACAACTGAAGTTTTGACCTATGCAATCACAAAGGTTAAGAGTTCTAGCGTAGACTATTTGACAGCGGGCGCAACCGCACTACAAACGGTTACAATAACCAACGATTCAAGTGTGGATATGACAAATGTAGAGTTTACAGACACCCTAAGCAGCGGCGCAAGCTATGTATCGGGCAGTGTTATTGTAGACGGCACAGCGGAATCCACTTACGACCCAAGCACTGGGTTTAGTTTGAGTGACATTGCAGCGGGTGACACCGTTATAGTTGAATATGAAATTGAGGCGGATAATCCCTTAACTTCAGATACAATTACAAACTATGCAACAATATCATATGATGTTGATGATAACGGCACTATTGAGTCGTTTGAAGAAGACACCAACACTGTAGAATTGACTGCAGTTTCAACAAGTATAACGGTTACAAAGAGTGTAGATAAATCGTACGCGCTAGCGGGCGATACCTTAACTTACACCATAGTTATAACCAACGACGGCACAATTGAAGCAACAGATATCACTTTTACAGACACATTGCCAACTGGTTCAACTTTTACAACGGGCACCGTTACAATTGATGGCACAAGTTACGCGGACTATGACCCAACTACTGGGTTCAGTTTAGACGATTTGGCAGCCCTCGCAAGCACAACTATCGTGTTTGAAGCGGAGGTTGACTGATGTATACTTTAAATAATATGGCTCAAGTGACCAATGCCTATGGTTCCTCTTGGGATAGCAACACTGCAACAACTTATGTGTTAAATTCCCAAAATATAACACCATATTATGGCAGAAACTGTGGTTGCAACTCTACCAGATGTTGTGGCTATGCGCTTAGACCTTGCTGTTATAGCCCTTGCCGAAACACTTTTAACTACTACAGAAGACCTTGTTGCGGAATAGGCGGCGGATTGCTGAGCATATTAGCTTGCGGCCTAATTTAAAAACGCGAATTCCACGCACGAAAAAGCATTCCATTCTTGGGGTGCTTTTTTAAGAAATAAGTAATAGTGAATAGTGAAGTGCGGAACCCTAAAGGGTTGATTATATATGTTCGCGAATTACATACAATCGTAGGGGACTTAAGCACCCTACAATCTTATACATTGCGTTTCGCCATTTGTTCGATGATTGCACCCACATCTGCCTTATTCTATTGTTATTTTCTGAGCTTTTAAAATTATAAATACAAAACTGCAAAAACTTGTTTTTGTTGTAACCCTTTACGCGGATATATTTTGCGATACAATAAATATGCGAAGGGACACACTCTACTTCTTCTATTGCCACTTCCTTCGCTGAACT